>NZ_JBQIOP010000016.1:0-84125 GCF_056822245.1 Petralouisia sp.
CTTTTGGAAAAATTTCAGGCTGGGAATGCGGAATATATTGCTTTTCCCAGTCTGCCTATGTTAAAATCGGAATAATCAGAAAATCGGAATAATCATTATAGTCTGCATCAACCAGTACATGCTTAATTGTGATATCTTCAATCTCATCTTCCGTCACATTATGTTATATCCCAATTATACAAAAAAGCACCCCCGTTTACAATAAAATTCCCCTTGAATCTATCAGTTTATAAACTTTTAATAATTTCTCAACCCCTTGATTTTCCTGGCTTTTTTGCAATTTGTTAGCACTCATTTAAGAAGAGTGCTAAATTTCTATTGACTTTTAAAAAAATGGGGCTTACAATCTTCTATAGATTGAAACACAGATTCTAAATAAAGGAGTGTAATTATTATGAGCAGTAAACATGGAAACCTTTCCATTAACAGCGACAATATTTTCCCTATTATAAAAAAATGGCTGTATTCCGACCATGATATTTTCTACCGTGAATTAATTTCCAACGGATGCGACGCCATCACCAAGTTAAAAAAACTGGATTTGATGGGAGAATATGAATTGCCCCAGGATTTTGAGCCGAAGATTCAAATTCTGGTGAATCCGGAAGAAAAAACATTGAAATTCATCGACAACGGCCTTGGAATGACCGCTGACGAAGTGGAAGAATATATTAACCAGATTGCATTTTCCGGCGCTACGGATTTCCTGGAAAAATACAAGGACAAGGCCAGTGAAGAACAGATTATCGGCCACTTCGGACTGGGCTTCTATTCTGCTTTTATGGTGGCGGACGAAGTGCATATTGATTCCCTTTCCTATCAGAAGGACGCCGTTCCCGTTCACTGGGAATGCGACGGCGGCACCGAATTCGATATGCAGGACGGCTCCAAAGACACCGTGGGAACAGAGATTACATTATATCTCAATGAGGACTGCCTGGAATTCGCCAATGAATACCGGGCAAGGGAAGTGATTGAAAAATACTGCTCTTTCATGCCCACCCCCATTTTTCTGAAAAAAGAAAATGCGGAAACCGAGTACGAAACGATTCCTGCAGAAGAAGTCACGGAAAAAGACACCGTGGTTGAAACCATCATAGAAGAAGCTAAATTTGAAGAAAAAGAAAATGAGGACGGAACCAAGGAACAGGTAGAGGTATCTCCCAAAACGGAAAAAGCCAAGATTATCAAACGTCCGGTTGCCCTGAACGATACCCATCCCCTCTGGACCAAACACCCCAACGACTGCACCGACGAGGAGTACAAAACCTTTTACCGGAAGGTATTCCAGGATTACAAGGAGCCCCTGTTCTGGATTCATCTGAACATGGACTATCCCTTTAACCTGAAGGGAATCCTGTATTTCCCGAAAATCAACACGGAATACGATTCCATTGAGGGAACCATTAAATTATACAATAACCAGGTATTTATCGCCGACAACATTAAGGAAGTGATTCCGGAATTCCTGATGCTGTTAAAGGGCGTGATTGACTGTCCGGATCTGCCGCTGAACGTATCCAGAAGCGCGCTGCAAAACGACGGATTTGTCCAGAAAATCTCCGATTACATTACCAAAAAGGTAGCGGACAAGTTAAGCGGCATGTGCAAAACAGACAAAGAAGCCTATGAAAAATACTGGGACGACATCAGCCCCTTTATCAAATTCGGCTGCCTGAAAGATGAAAAGTTCTGCGATAAAATGAACGATTACATCCTGTTCAAAAATCTGGAGGACAAGTACCTGACCCTTCCGGAATGCCTGAAAACAGAGGAAGAAACATCCGAAACTAATGATTCCGCCGATGCTTCCGCTGCTGATGCTTCCGAAGATACACCGGAGCATGAGGAAAAAGACACCCGCAAGCCGGTATACTATGTCACCGATGTTCAGCAGCAGGGACAGTATATCAAGATGTTCAAAGAACAGAACATGGACGCAGTGATCTTAGACCACAATATTGATACCTCTTTCATCACTCAGTTAGAACGCAGAAATGAGAAAATCAAATTTGTCCGCATTGACGCCGACTTGACTGAATCGCTGAAGGAAGAGGTTTCAGAGGAAGAATTAAAAGAAGCAACCGACACTTTAACCGAAACTTTCCGCAAGGCTCTGGGCAATGAAAACCTGAAAGTAACTGTGGAGAAGCTGAAAAATGCCGACATCTCTTCTGTCATCACCCTGTCGGAAGAAGGACGGCGGATGCAGGATATGATGAAAATGTACGGTATGGCAGGAATGGACCCCTCCATGTTCGGCGGGGATCAGACCCTTGTGTTAAATGCCAACAATATCCTGGTTCAGTACATTTTAGACCATAAGGATTCTGAACATGTTCCGGTATTCTGTGAACAGCTCTACGATCTGGCCATGCTGAGCAATCATCCATTGCCCACCGACGCCATGAGCAAATTTGTGGCGCGAAGCAACAAAATCATGATGCTCCTTGCAGATATTCAATAGAATCTTAGAACCGCAAAGCTGCAGTCACCAGCGTCGGCAACCGTCAATTTGTATATTTTGACGGTTACCGGTGCTTTTTTACCATAAATAGTGGTTGCATTTCACAAAAATTTCCAATATAATAATTTATATACTCCCATTGATTGCATGATACTGACAGGAGGAACCCAAGTGGAACAAAATTTTCATGAAATAACAGTAGAACAGCTCTGCAAAGTCATTAATTTGCTGCATCCATGTATGGATGATTATCTGTATGTCTACGATTTTATCAACGATTTTTACTATATATCCCCACATGCCAAACAGCGGTTCTGCATTCCAGACAACACCTTCCATGATGTTGTGGCTGCTCATGGACTGTTTGTTTATCCCGCCGATCTGGCCGCGCTGCAGGAGGATTTAAACGCTCTTCTGGAAGGCAGACGCCAGTTCCACAACCTGGAATACCGATGGCTGGATCTGGACAGGCAGCCGGTATGGATCAACTGCAGAGGCTACGTGGTAAGGGATCAGGAAAAAGCTCTGTATATGATAGGCTGCATCAATGAAATTGGCGCTGCGCAAAAAGCAGACAACGTCAGCGGCCTGTTGGGTTCTTCCAGTCTTCAGACTTATATGGATACCGTACCGGTTCCCTTTCCAGACGGCTATCTGCTGCATCTGGGACTGGATGATTTTAAAGAAATCAATGAAAAACTGGGCATCGAATACGGGGATACGGTTCTGCGCCAAACGGCAGAGTGCATTTCCAAATGCATTTCCCCTTCCCAAAAATTATACCGGACTGTGGCAGATGAATTCCTGATTCTGGATTTCCAGGGCGGAAGCTGTAAGGACGCCAAATCGCTTTATCGGGCCATTCAGCGGGAAATTATACACTTCGTGGAAGAATGCCGCTATGAGGCAGTTTTTACGATTTCCGGCGGAATTCTGGAATCTTCCAAGATTAAGGATTATTCTTTTTACGATGTGATGAAGCTTTCTGAATTTTCCCTGAATGAAGCAAAACGACAGGGGAAAAACCGCTGCTACTGCTTCTGTCAGGAGGACTATGAATCATTTCTGAAACGAAAAAAACTGACCCAGTTTCTGCGGCAGGCAGTGTACCAGGACTGCAAAGGATTTGAAGCCTATTTTCAGCCCTTGTTTCATGCCCGCACCAATACGCTGTACGGCGCCGAAACACTGATGCGCTTTCATTCTCCGGAAGGCAGCATGGTTTCCCCGGTTGAATTCATCCCGATTCTGGAAGAAACCGGCCTGATTATTCCGGTAGGCCGCTGGATATTGGAACAGGCTCTGACGGCCTGCAAATGCATTATGGAAACCATTCCCGATTTCCGCATCAGCATCAATGTATCCTATGTACAGGTAATCAAAAGCGATATTATCAACGAAATTGTGTCTGCAGCTGACGCACATCAGGTTCCGCCGGCCAATGTGATTGTGGAGCTGACTGAAAGCGGACTGTTAGAATCCAATCCCCATTTTACCAGGCTTCTGGCCAAACTGAGGGAAAACGGCATCCGGCTTGCCCTGGATGACTTCGGAACCGGATACTCCAATTTCCATTATCTCCATGATTTACGGCCGGATATCATTAAGATTGACCGCTCTTTTACCGCCAAAGCCCTGGCCAATGAATATGAATACAATCTGCTTGATTTGATCAGCAAAATGGTACATACCCTGAATCTGAATGTCTGCGTGGAGGGGATTGAAACAAGCAATGAACGGAACCAGATTCAAAATCTGGCGCCGGATTATATCCAGGGGTTCTATTTCGGAAAACCCTGCCCTTATCAGCAGTTTACAGAAAACTATATAAAATAAAAAACGGCTGTCGGAAAACGAATTCTCACAAAACATGGTTGTATCTCCCAAAGGAGCACAAGATGTATTGCAAAATCTATCCATTTTCCAACAGCCCATTTTTATGGCTGCTACCAGGTACAATATTTTTCGTACACATCAAAAAAGCTGTCTGTTTTCACTTCTTTGTGGATCTCCACCTTCACCTTATCCCAGACCTTTTCATTCAGTTCTGAGGAAAGGGTATCCAGAAATTCCGTATACACATCGTCAAAGGCTTCTTTCCTGCGGTTTTCCAAAATCACGGATTTGTGATCGTCCGTTTTTTCCTGATTATAGTGATTGATGCACTTAAAGAAATAGTATCCCTTATCCGTTTTGATTTTCTTGCTGACCTGATCGTTTTCCAGCGCAAAGGCCACCTCTTCCACTTCCGGCGGCACATCATTTCTGCCGAAGGTGACTTCTATCTCAGGAGCCTCATTATAAATATTTGCAACTGACAAAAAATCTGCATCTTCCCTCAGCTGCTTCTGCACTTCTTTCGCTTTCTCCTTACCGGTCACAAAGATCTGCTGAGCCTCCATAATTCTTGCCTCATCGTCGCTGACCTCGTCATCCACGCCCTGGGTGAGATGGGTATACAGCTTGTTTGCAAGGCCGTACCGTTTGTAGAGGTTTTCAATGTCTCCCTGTTTCACATGCATATATTCCCGTTCTGTATCGTTCAAAGATTCATAATATTCCTTCGCCGCATCCTTAATCTTGGCCTTCTCCTCTTTGGACAATTCAATGTCGTTCTCCTCTGCCAGAAAATCCATGGACATAATCTGAGCCAGTCTGGAAATTGTCAGATCCTTCACATATGTTTCCAGATCATTGTCTCCAAACTCATGCTTCCACAAATCAATGCCGTACATGGTGGCATACATATTCTGATAATTGGTCAGAATCACTCTTGCTTCCGGCAGGGTGCAGACCTGATCCTTGATTTTAAACACATCATTTTCACTGAATCCGGCGTTGACGGTCACCTGCGTTTTTCCCAGTTTACATCCTGCCAAACATAAAAACACCAGACTGCACAGTACGGCTGTCACTGTATATTTCATATGTTTCTTCATTTGTACTCTCACCTGCTAATTCATTTTCTTTAAAATACTGCGGGCTGCGCTTAAGCCGTTGGCCGACGCCTGCTGAAGCCCTCTGGTAACAGACGCTCCGTCGCCGATGGCCCGAAGCCCCGGAATATTTGTCTCAAACTCCTGATTTACCACCACTTTATTCGAGTAAAACTTCACTTCCACGCCATACAGCAGCGTCTCGTCGCTGGCAATGCCCGGCGTCACCTTATCCAGAGCCAGAATCATTTCCTCAATATCCACCATAATGCGGTGAGGAAATACCAGGGATAAATCTCCCGGCACGGCATCTTTCAATGTGGGAATCAAATTATTCCGGCAGAGACGCTCCTCCGTGGTGCGCCTGCCCCGCCTGAAGTCCCCGAAGGTTTGCACCAGAATTTTCCCGTCGCAGAGCATATTGGACAACTGGGCAATCTGCTTGCCGTATTCAATGGGCGTCTTAAAGGGTTTCGTAAAATTCTTCGAAACCAGCAACGCAAAATTGGTATTATTGGTTTTCAAATCACTGGACTTATACGCATGGCCGTTGACTACCGCAAGACCGTTATCGTAATATTCTGTGGCCACCTCTCCGGAAGGATTGGTACAAAATGTCCTTACTTTGTCGTCAAAGGTAGGCGTGTGGTATATCAGTTTGGCTTCATAGAGGTTCTGATTCAGAAAATCCATCACTTCATCCCGAACCTCCACACGGACGCCGATGTCCACAGTCCCTACTTTCGTTTCAATCTGCTGTTCCTTGCACACATGGCTGAACCAGTCTGCCCCTTCTCTTCCAACGGCGCAGACAATCTCTCTGCCGTAAAAGGCTTCTCCCTGGCCGGTAAGCACGCCTTTGGCCCTGCCGTCCTCTACAATAATATTCTCCACCATAGTTTTGAACTTCATTTCCACTCCCTGGGCTAACAAGTGTTCCTGAAGCCGCATATAAATCTTATACCCTTCCTCTGTGCCCAGGTGCCGAATGGGGCACTCCACCAGTTTCAGATTGGCATTGATGGCTTTTCTCCGGATCTCCCGGATTTCCTTCTCCTTGCCCAGTCCGTACACACTGGCGTCCGCACCGAATTTCAGGTAAATTTCATCGGATTCCCCAATCAGCTCCTGAGCTTTCTCATAGCCTAAAATCTCCGGCAGGTTCCCGCCCACATCCGGAGACAGGGATAATTTTCCGTCGGAAAACGCCCCCGCTCCTGCAAATCCTGTTGTGATGGAACAGGGCTTGCACCCCACACAGACCTTTGTTTTCCGTTTGGGGCACTGGCGCTCTTCAATTCTCCGGCCCTTCTCTAACATTAATACCCGAAGCTTTGGCTTTTTATGAATCAGTTCATATGCGCAGAAAATACCGGACGGCCCTGCGCCCACAATAATCACATCATAGTTCGTCATCGATTTCTCCTTCTCTATGCTTCCACCACCAGATATCTTCCGTCCGGCAGAGAAAACACCTCTGAAGCTTCTTCCAGGTCCTCGTCGCTCATCCCGGATATATCCGCTCCTTCTTCCTCAAAATAATCCCGCACCTCCTGGATATTGCCACATATTACCGCCATGCAGTCCTCCAGAAATTCTTCCGCTTCCTCAGGATTCTTCGCCACTTTTTCATCAAAGAGCTGCAATTGATGCTTTACAAAATATTCCAGACAAATTTCATCATACTCATTCATATTATTCCCTCCTGCTGCTTCTATGATAGTATGAATCTCACAAAATTTCAATGCCTGATTTTTCCAAATTTTGATAAATTGCCGCCACCGGGAGCCCTACCACGTTATAATAGTCTCCCACAATTTTCTCAATGTAAACCGCGCACTTTCCCTGAATCCCGTAAGCGCCCGCTTTGTCCAGAGGCTCTCCTGTCTCTGTATAAGCCTGAATCTGCTCCTTTGTCATGGGATACATGAAAACTCTGGTTTCTTCATAAAAAGAAATGATTTGTTCCTTGCCGTCTCCCCGCACAATCATTGTCACCCCTGTAAATACGCTGTGTTCCCGTCCGTTCAGCAGCCCAAGCATTCTTACGGCGTCTTTCTTATCTTTAGGTTTTCCAAGAATTGCTCCATCCAGGGACACAATCGTGTCCGCTCCCAACACCACAATATTTCCGGCATCCCCGCTTAACCTGCCGGCTGTCTCTTCTGCCTTTTGGCAAGACAGCTGCAGTACTGCCTCCTTAGGCTCCGTACTGGTAAGCAGTTCTTCTCCCTTTGCCGGAATCACCTCAAACTCTGCGCCGACCTGGGCCAGTATCTCCCTTCGCCTGGGAGACGCAGAGGCAAGAATCAATCTGTATTTCAACGGTAATCACCTGTTCCTTTCATTTTAACTATATCAATCCCTTCTGGCTGCCCAGCTCGGATACCCGCTCTAAAATCCTGCAATGGGGATAGTTCTGAAACTCTTTTGCATCGGTGGTCCCTGTCAGAACTGCAGCAAAGTCCACGCCTGCGCTCTGGGCCGCTTTTGCATCCACAAGGCTGTCCCCCACGTACAGGATCTCTTCCAAAGAAATGCCAAACTGATCTTTGATTTTACGGATTCCCTCCGGATCGGGCTTGGGCTTTTTCACATCTTCCCCGCCGATCACTGCATCAATCAAATGCTCCATCTGATTGGCGGCAAGAATCTGCTGAATCCGGTAGTGATACTTGGTTGTGACAATGGCTGTTTTTTTCCCTTTCTCATGGAGCCAGGTTAACAGCTCCTTCACTCCGTCGTAAACCCTGGTATTTACAACCATAACCTCATCGGCTTTTTCACGGAAATATGCTTTAAAATTCTCCTTTTCCCTGCTGTCGGTTCTGCCGGTAAGCGCCTGATAGCTCTCTTCCAGAGACAGGCCGATGGTTTTGATTATCCGTTCCTTTGGCGCCGTTTCCAGATTCATTTTTTCCAGTGCAAAATTGATGCTTGCAATGATTCCTTTTGCGGAATCTCCTAATGTATAGTCAAAATCAAAAATAACTGCCTGTTTCATTGTCTCCGCCTTTCTGCCGCAATCACATATATCTTATCTCAGAGCTTCTTCATCATCCAGTAAGCATCCTCATAGGTTCCGTCCTTATACTTCATATTATCCGGAAATGTACCGTATTTCTGAAATCCCAGACTCTCGTACAGCCGGACTGCAGGCTCGTTGCCTGCCGCCACTTCCAGTTCCGCCTGCTCATAGCCCATATCCCGGGCTGCGTTAAGAGCCTCCTCTATCACGGCTCTGCCGATTCCGGCGCCGCAGTATTTCTGATACAGCGCAATGGCCATATCGCATCTGTGGGCATACCTAGAAAAGCCTCCAAGGCTGGATATGGAGCAGTTGCCGATATGTGTTTCATTTTCAAAAACCAACAACATCAGGTCCCGTTCCGATTCCGCCCTCTCCCGGATAAAATTTCTCTCCTGCTCCAGCGTAAGGGTAACTTCCTCCGGCTCCCGGATCAGATAGGGGGTTTCTCCATAGATGATTTTCATATAAGTCAAAAGCGTTTCTGCGTCTTTTTCTTCTGCACTCCGTAAAGAGATGGTTCGCTGGCCGATTTTTATGGGTTTATTTTTGTAAATCATTGTTGTAATTCCTTTCTTTGTGAATTTTAATTTCCTCTGTTTTCACAGATTCCAATGCTTGATATTCCTGATTTAATTCACGCAGCAGTTCTTCCTCACTGGGCAAATATAATTTATATTTCGAAGCAAAAATCTGGGTTTCATTTTCAGGCAGTGTATACTTAACCACAGATTCACTCTTGTCCGCACACAGCACAATGCCAATCGGCGGATTATCTCCTTCATTCATAAGCTCCCGTTCATAATAATGAACATACATCTGCATTTGTCCCAAATCCTGATGGGTTAAATCCCCAACTTTTAAATCTATCAAAACAAAACATTTTAAAATATAATTATAGAATACAAGGTCAATTCTAAAATGCCGGCCGTCAAAAGTAATCCGTTTCTGTCTGGCAACAAAAGAAAAGCCCCGTCCAAGCTCTAAAAGAAATTTTTGCAGATGAGTGATCAGTGCATGCTCCAAATCATTTTCATAAAAATCATCATTTGGACTTAAACCAAGAAATTCCAAAACATATGGATCACGGATAATATCTTCTGGTTTCTTGACAGGCTCTAATGTTTGAATCTCTGCTGCAACTTGTTTTTTATTTTTACTGGATAATAACCTTTCATAGAAAAATGAATTTATCTGCCTCTCAAGCTGTCTGGTACTCCATTGTGATTTCACAGCTTCCTGCATATAAAATTCCCTTGCATTATCATTTTCCACTTTCATTAAAAGCCTGTAATGAGTCCAGCTTAATTCGTCACGCAATGCGTGACCGTTTGGAAACGTCAAATAGAACTGCCTCATGTATTTCAAATTTGTCACCGTAAAACCTTTTCCAAAATCTTGTGTCATTTGTTTTGACAGCTCTTTTAACAAACCTTTCCCGTATTCTGCTTTTTTGTTTCCACCCTGTTCTTCTATAATGGTTTTTCCTATGTTCCAATATGCTTCAACCATCGTAAAATTAGCAGCTTGATAGACCTTATTTCTTGCGGTTATTAATATTTCCTTTATTTCATCATAAAACTTTTGATTCATTAAAATACCTCCAGAAACAAAACCATTATACAGAAACCACTTCCCCCAGACAGAACGAATAAAGAAGCCGTTCTTTCACCTTCTTTCCTGTGGAACGTTCAATCGCCTCCTGATATAATACCAGTTGGGCATGGTAACGTCCGGCCAGTTCCTGGGAGGATTTCACCCGGTCTGTTTTATAGTCCAGCAATACGATTCCGTCTGGTTCTTCGAAAAATACGTCGATAATTCCCTGGATTAATATCATTTCTTCACTGGCGCTGCCCTCTAATATTTCACTGGCAGGTTTTCCCATGACAAAGGGCTTCTCCCGGTATAATTTTTCCCGTTTTGCCGCTTCCTGCAGCCGGACTCCCAGATCTGTTTTCAGAAATTTTTTCAAGGCGGAAACAGAAACTAAATTCAGCAGCTCCCCTTCTATCCGCTGCTGTTCTTCCATTTCCCGAAGCTGCTGCCCCAGGGTTTCAGGCGGCATGGCGAAATCATAGCATTCCAGAACGCGGTGCATGGCGGTTCCCCGCTTTGCGCCCAGATTTTCTTTCTGCACCCCCTCCATAAATGCGGGAATATACCGCTGAAAATCTTCTGTCGGCATTCCGGTTTCCAAATCCCCTTTCAGAGCCTCTGCCTGCATTCCGGTTTCCAAATCCTCTGTCTGCTCCAGATGTTTTGAATCTTCTTTCGGAATCGGTTTCCCCGGACTTGCCGCCGGAAACATCTGCTCCAGCTGCTCCTCTTCTATCAAGCGATCCATGGCGCGGTGTTTGATTTCTGACACCGACAGCTTTGTTTTCATGGCCACCTCATGTTCATAAGGATATACATAAGAAAAACGTTCTTCAATTTTTGTTTCCCACTCAGGCTCTGCCTCCTGAAGTCTGGCCAGCAATTGTATTCTGGTTAACCCTTCCTGCACTGCTTTTTGTACCTCTTGCTCTTCCAGCTCCTTCTGTTTGATTAACCTGACCGGCAGCTTTGTTTCCATACAGCTTACGGCCAACAGCAAAAACTGCAGAAATGTGCTGCTGTTTAATCGGCTTAAAAAGGTCAGAAAACCGTCCTCTGCGGCAATGGCCTGCATGGATTCCAGTTTCTCCTCCGCTTTTTTCATCACGCCTGTCAGCACCAGTTTTTCTTTAGCTCTGGTTAATGCCACATAGAGAATGCGCAGCTCTTCTCCCACATTTTCCATGGTCACTTTTCGGGCTAAAAACTGTCTGGTAAGCCCCGGCGTCCGCAGGCGGCGTTTCAAGTCCACCGTATCCATGCCAATGCCAAGCCCCGGGTGCAGCACCACCCGTTCCCGGATATCCTGGGTGTTGAACATTTTTCCCAGGCCCGACACCAGCACCACCGGAAATTCCAGTCCCTTGCTTTTGTGAATGCTCATAATCCGCACCGCGTCTTCTGCTTCTTCTCCTTCTGCAAGGGGAAAATCCACATCATATTTCTGCAGCTGCTCCATATAGCGGATAAAATGAAACAGGCCCCGGTAACTGGTATTTTCATAGGCAATGGCTTTTTCCATCAGCATTTCCAGATTTGCCCGGCGGATTTCTCCTCCCGGCAGAGCATATACATAGGCCTGGTATCCGGTTTCCTCCAATACCTGGGAAAGCAGTTCATGGATGGGGGTATAGCTGACTTTTTTCCGAAACCGTTCCAGAAAAGCCAGAAACTCCATGAGCTTTTTCTGAAGCTCTGTCTCCTGCCGGCCCGGTTCTGCATAGGTCAGCACAGCCTGATAGAATCTGCCCTCGGGACAGGAAGTCCGTATCGCCGCCAGTTCTTCTCCGCTCAGTCCTACAATGGGCGAAGCCAGTACGGAAGCCATGGGAATGTCCTGTCTGGGATTATCCAGAATCCGCAGCAGATTCAGCGCCGTCTGCACCTCAACGGCGGAAAAATATCCTGTTCCCGCCGCAGCCCTGGCAGGAATGCCCATCTCTCCCAGAACCTTCACAAAAATATCTGCCCATCCGCTCATGGAGCGAAGCAGAAGCACAATATCAGAATAACGCAGCGGCCGCAGCGTTTCCGGCTGTTCTGCCGTGACCTTTTGGGCCTGCATCAGCCTTTGAATTTCAAATCCTGCTGCCTTCGCCTCTAATTCCTGGGTTTTCAGATCTTTATTTTCCTCCTCCGGCTCAATCACAAGAAGCTCTGTCTCAAACATCCCCGCTTCCCCTTCCGGAAACGCCGCTCCCGGATAAAGGGCTGCTTTCGCATCATACGTAATGTTTCCGATATCCGCTTTCATAATCCGGTAAAAAATATCATTGACGCTCCTTAGCACCTCCGGCCTGCTGCGGAAATTCCGGTGCAGGTCAATTCTCTGGCAATTGCTTTCTTCCTGGGTATAAGTGCGGTATTTTTCCATAAAAAGCTCCGGCCTTGCCATACGGAACCGGTAAATGCTCTGTTTCACATCCCCCACCATAAAAATATTATAAATATTTTCTGATTCTTTGGAAACGGATTTTAAAATCGTCTCCTGCACATAGTTGGAATCCTGATATTCATCCACCATGATTTCCGTATAATTCTTCCGCAGCTCCAAAGCTGTCTTTGAAGGTTTTCCAGACGCATCCTCCACCAGAATCTGCAGCGCAAAATGCTCCAGATCGTTAAAATCCATCATATTTTTTTCCCGCTTTTTCTCCGCAAATTTCCGCATGAAAGCCAAGGTAACCTCAATGAGCATATCTGCCACAGGCTGATTCTTTTTCATATCCGCAATCATTTGCTCCGGGCTTTGAAAGAAAAACTGCTCCACCGCTTTTTTCATGGAATTTTTCACTTCATTCCTAAGCTTCTGCACCCGTTCTTTTTTAGCCGGATCTCCTTCAAATTTTCTTGCTGACGGCAGCCGCCCGAAGGAAAATCCCCGGATTTTTTCATAATATTGGGAATACGTTCTGCATGTCTGAATCTCCTCCATGGCCTGGGCTTCCCTGGCCAGAAGCTCTTCATACATAAAAGGCCCGTCTTTCTCCAGGCTGAGATTTCTGCAGATTTTCATCTGCAAAGCCCACTGGCCGGCAATGCTGCTTAAGTAAGACAGCAATTCTTCTGCCAGGGGAAGATGTTCAAATTCCTCCAGGGTTTCAATCTGGAATGGCTTTCTGCAGTCCTCAAACCACTCTTCCACCCATGGATAACTCATGGCAAACTCAAACAATTTCAGAATCGTCTCTTTCAGCGGCAGATCCGTTTTGCCGGTGGCGATGGTCTCCGAAAGAGCAAGAAATTCCGGCTTGGCTTCTTTGTAGTATCCCTCCAGCGTCTGATCCAGCGCATCGCTTTTTAACAGCTTTAACTCCCCTTCCTCTGCCACCCGAAACTCCGGGTCCAGCTCTATCCGGTGGAAATAATTGCGTATCACATAGAGACAGAAGCTATGTATCGTAGTAATCTGCGCATTGTGCAGTAACGTCTGCTGCTTCTGCAGATGGCTGTTTTCCGGCTGCCGCTCTAAGGCCTGTTCGATGGCAAGGCCAATCCGTTCCCGCATTTCCGCAGCCGCCGCATTGGTAAAAGTCACAATCAGAAGCCTGTCAATATCAAAAGGGTGCTGCGGATCTGTGATTTTCCGGATAATCCGCTCTACCAACACCGCTGTTTTTCCGCTTCCTGCCGCTGCAGACACCAAAAGATTTCTGTTCTCAAGTTCAATGACCTGCCGCTGTTCTCTGGTCCATTGCTTTTCCACGTCTCCTACAGCTCCTTTCGCATTTTTTCCAAAATCTCCGCTTCATCTTTAATATTTTCCAACTTCCGGTAATTCCATCCCGGAGAGGAAGGATCAAACCCGCAGACGCCGTGATAGGGACAGTAATCACAGCCGGTACTGTCTCCCAGCTGATACGGCCGGGCGCCGATTTCCCCGTCAAAGATTTTCCGGCCGATATCACGGATTTTGTGGTTGACATAGCGGGAGAGAATCTGGAATTCCTCTGCCCCGGCCTTTTTGGATTTTTTGCTGACGCTTAAATCTTCCCCTTCTCCGGCCACTCCTTTCAGCTTCAGCTCCTCTAATATTTTCTCCTGTATTTCCGCATCCGTACTGGCGGAATTTCCCTCCACCACCGGATCGTCCAGATGGTAATAATACATGCCGCCGGGAATCACTTCTTTCTTGGGATATTTCCGTTTTACAAGCTCCACGGCGGAATTCAGGTAAACCACCAGCTGCAGCTGCAGTCCGTGGTACAAAGACAGCAATTGAAATTCCCGGTTTCCGGATTTATAATCAATGACCTTCACGTAAATCTGATCCCCTTCTTTTCTGGTGTCAATCCGATCAATCCTGCCCTTTAACCGCATCCGCTCCTCTTCGCTTAAAATAAAATTCACTGCATCCAGATTTTCCGCAAAAGAAAAGGAAATCTCATATCCCTCCGGCATGAAATGGCTGGTCTGAAGCTGTTCCGTAATGGTATCAATGGTACGCCTTAAAATCCGTTTCATCCGTTCCAGCAAATAAGCGGTTCTGGCCTCCTGAAACAGCCTGCTTGCAAATCCGGAACCCAGTGTTTCCTCCACTGCCTGCTGAATCAGCCGTTCTTTCACTTCCTTTGGCACGTCAAACCAGTAAAACCCCTCTTCCTCCATATGATTGGAATACCGCTCCAATGCTTCATGAAACATATTTCCCATGTCCACCGGCGCAAACTCTCCCAGGCTCCGTTCCTGCAGTTTCAGCCCATACTGGAGAAAATGCCCGAAGGCGCAGGCGCTGAACTGCTCCAAACGTGTTACGCTGTTTTCCAGTACTTTGCCGTACAGGGCGCGGATCACTTCCGCCCCCACCGGTTTTGCGTGATACTGATAAAATGCTGCTTCCAACAGCTGAGACGCCTTTTCTTTCCAGGGTTCTTTGGACAGATACCACCGATACAGCCCCTTCCACTGGGGGTAGAGGATTCCTTTCTGAGCCGCTTTCAGCCCCTCTGCCAGAAACTTCAGGCTGCTTTCGGGGGTTACAATCTGCTCCATATTTATCGTTTCTTCCGGATTCAAGCTGTCTTTCGGCAAAAGCCCTCCCTGGCGCTTTGTGTGAAAAATTTCCTCCACCCGCACCGGCAGACTCTCAGGAAACATCTTAAACATGGCGCTGAGCAGATAAGATTTCCTGGCTTCCTTGCCGTCCTGGGTCATCCGAAACCAGGTCATATACAGCTTTTCCGAAGGTTTTGTCAGATTCAGATACAAGTAAAACTTCTGGATAAAACTCCGCTCTCTGTCAGTGGGCGCAAGCTCCATGCCCTGGGAAGCAAACCACTCCCGATCCGACTGGGAAATAATGCCCCCGTGCTGAGAAGCCTTCGGGATCAGGCCGTCATTGACTCCCACAAAAAACAGAACCTTAATATCTGAAAGCCTGGTCCGTTCAATATCACCGAATACTACCCGGTCATACCCCGGCGGAATAATTCCCACTGCCGCCGCTTCCAGCCCCGCTTCCAAAATCTCCCGGTACTCCCGGACATTCATCCGCTCCTCTCCCAGAAGCTCCACCATTTTATCCAGTAAATCCATTACAATTTTATAAATCTGGGCATATTCTTTTGCCAGGGCATTTTCCCCTTCCCGGCTGAACTGTTCTTCATACTCCTTTAGTTTTCCCTCCAGATCCAGCTGAAACATCAGAAGATACAATGCCCTGGACTCCTCCAATACCGTATGGCTGCGCCCGTTTTCCCTGCGAAAGCTTTCCCGCAGCGAGGCAAACTGTCTCACAAACTGCTCCCGCAGTTCATTAATCTGCTCCAGTTCCTCCTGGGACTGGACGCTCCCCCGCCGCACCCAGGGCTCCTGCCAGTTCTGAAAGCCCCGGATTCCCTCTGCCAGAATATAATTCTCCAAAAGGTCCACCTGCTCCATGTTCCATCCGCAAAGGCCGCACCGAAGGTAGCCCAGCGCAGCTTCATAAGAAAAATCCTGCTCGATCAAAAGCAGCGACTGTTTGATAAATTCCGTCATGGGGTGAAACACAATATTTTTTCTGGTATCCAAAAACAGGGGAATCTGATATGTATCAAAAATTTCATTGGCATAATTTCCATACAATTCCACATCGCCGCACACAATGGCAATGTCCTTGTAACGGTACTTCTGCTCCCGCACCAGTCTTTTGATTTCCCTGGCGGCAAAATGAAGCTCCTGCCTGGGATTTAACAGGGAAAAGAACCGGATATCTGAATTCCCCTCTGCCGTCTCTTCACCTTTGGCAGCCCTGGAAGCAGCATAGGGCCTTTGCCGGAAGCGGAAAAGATTCTGTTCCAGCCACCCCAGGGCAGGGGAATTTGCAAACCGGCTTTTTTCCGTGTGGCGCACCCAGTAAGGCTCTTTGACCTCCACATGGTTCTGCTCAGCCAGACGCAGCAGCGTTCCCACAGTCTTTTTGCTCATATAAAAAAGCTCCTGAATTCCCTGGCACTGGTAGGGATTCTCCCGTTCGTCCAAAGTCACTGTCACCACAATCTCGTCGGTCAGCCTTAAGAGAGTTTCCAGAAGATAATACTGCACCGGGGTAAATCCGGTAAATCCGTCCAGTACAATAACAGAGCCTTTCAAAATCTCAGACCGTTCCGCAGCCTGCGCCAGAACCTCCAGAAGATCCTCCGCCGTGATATAATGATGTTCCCCGGCTGCGGGCCCTTTTCCTTCCAGATAATCCAGAAATCCCTGATACATGGTCTGAATATCCTGAATCTTATAGCGAAACAGCGGCGACTGCTCCTCATCCTGAATAAAAGCGTCCAGCTGCCCCGGCAGAATCCGGTACTGGGTCAGCTCAGAAATGACAGATTTCACCTCGCTGATATAGCCTGCTTTTTTCATACTGGCCTTCAAAAGCTTTAAATGCTCCTGCTGTTCCTCTGCCACCCGCCGCAGCAGCAGATTCTTGCCCGTCTCTTCCAGAATGCTCAGATTCCCCATGCCCAGTTCGTCAAAAACCCGGTAAGCAAGCCTTGGAAAGCTGACCACATCCACATTCATAATGCTGTGGTTTTCCTGCCGCCTGACCAGCTCCCTCTGGGTCTGCATGGTAAACTGCTCCGGCACCAGTACAAAAAATGTTTTATCCTCCTCTGACTTGGAGCGCTTTAGCAGATTCCGGTATACATAGTCAGATTTTCCGCTGCCGGAGCCTCCAAAAATCAATTGCAGTGACATTATGTACCTCCTATGTCTGAGAAAATTCTTTTTTCAGCATTTCATACACGTAGACAGAACTTTCCATCCATCTCCATTAATTATAAAAACATCCTCAATGGAATTCTCAGAGCCTTCAATCCATATACCTGCAAGCCAAATAATTTGCCGTCAGCTTCTCATAATTTCAGGAAAAACAGCAAACCATTTGGCAAATAAGTATGCTCATGAGTATAAATCCCATCAAGGATGTCTTTCTTTAACATGCAACAGGCCGTCTCCTTATTCTTCCACTGGCTGAAAACGTTTGAAAAATTTATCCTGTCCGCACACATGCCGTTCCATATCCTTCTCTACGATGATATAATCATCTTCCCGGAGAAACGTAAGGCCTCTGCGATTCTGGACAAAGGGACAAACCACTACGCCGTCCTCTCTTGTAATTTGAATCAGATTATCGGGTTTGATCCAGCCTGTAGTCACTACAGAAGTCCACGGCATAAATCCATCTTCCAAACCCTTGCCAAGTTCGTATTTTACCGCTTCTACCTCCAGAGAACATCTCATATATTTCTTCATATGCCTCACCTGTCCTTTACTTGTCACTTATTATCCTCTTACTAATAATATACCTCAAAATGGCTAAAAACTCAACCAGTTTCGGGAATTATTGCTCTGTAAGAATATCCGCATATGAAGAACTGACTGCCCTATTCGTCTTTCCCCCGCTCTTTACTTTCCTCTATCATCTGATGCAGCTTTTTCATGGCTTCATCAATGCCGCCCACCTCATTGATAATGCCCTCGGACACCGCCTGGCTGCCCACCAGAATCGTACCCAGATCCTTTGTCAGCATACTGGTATTCATCATCATTTTTTCCAACTGCTCCTGACTGGCAAAACAATGGTTTGCAACAAATCCGGTAATCCGATCCTGCATCTGCTGAAAGTAATCATAAGTCTGGGGCGCGCCGATCACCAGGCCGTTTAAACGCACCGGATGGATCACCATGGTTCCTGTGGGAACAATATAGGAATAATCTGTGGAAACTGCCAGCGGCACCCCGATGGAATGGCTTCCCCCCAGTACAAGGGAAACCGTGGGCTTGCTGAGTGAAGAAAGCATTTCTGCAATGGCCAGTCCGGATTCCACATCTCCTCCTACCGTATTGATAATCACCATCACCCCGTCTATGCTGTCGTCATCCTCAATGGAAGCCAGTTTTGGCAGCACATGCTCATATTTTGTCGTTTTGGTATTGGGAGAAAGGCTCTCATGTCCTTCAATTTCCCCGATAATGGAAAGCAGATGGATTTTGTGGCGGTCTTTCCCCTGTTCTAAGGTAAGCTGTCCCATTTCCTTTATTTCTTCATTTTCACCCTGGTTCTTTTCCTGCTGTTTTAAATTCTCTTCCATATTTTTCTCCATTCTATAGAATTTTCGGCATAATTTCTTATGTTAGTATCGAAAATTCCATGGAAATTTATACGGAGATGCTATGGAAATTACTGGTTCCCGGAACATGTTGAAAGGATACTGTTTATATGGTATGCTTTTGTAACAGGCTTTCCTGCTGACGCAAGCTTTTTATATTTGGATACGGACAGATACCGGAATCATAATATCTGTTTTACTGAGGAGAACGAACATGAAAAAAATAAAAGAACTGATAACATCCTGCCGGGAAGTCCTGGCCTATCTGTTTTTCGGCGTCTGCACAACACTGGTAAACATCATTGTCTACTATATTTGCCGGAAGCTGGGGACAGGCACCACAGCTGGAACTGTCACTGCATGGATTCTTTCTGTACTCTTTGCCTATGTGACAAACCGGCGCTGGGTATTTGAAAGCCGGGCGGATTCCGCCATTGGCATAGTTCGTGAAGGGCTGTCCTTTTTTTCCTGCCGTCTGGCCACCGGAATCCTGGATCTGACAGTTATGGTATTCTTTGTGGAGCTGCTGCATCAAAATGACATGCTGATTAAAATCTTATCCAATGTACTGGTAATTATACTGAATTACCTGGCAAGTAAGCTGTTTATTTTTCAGAGAGAGGCATAGGTTCGTTTTAGAGCGTGTTTGATATTTGGATACGGACGGAACTACCAGATTGCCCTTTGACACACAAACTGGGCAGCGTTCCGGCGAACTAACTGCTAACTGCGTCTAAGGAGTTCCGAAAGTCGTCACTCCTAAAACTCCGTAAGCAGTGGATTTCGCCTCCACACAATACACCCAGGAACCGTTTGCTTAGCCAAAGGGCAATCCGATAGTTCCTGTGTATCGAAATATAGATTGTTCGCTGTAGTATCAGAGCATGTTTGAAAATGCTTTGGTCCAACTTCCTGTTTCATTTTCCAGAATGGAAAAGGGATATTCCAAATGTATTTTATCGGAATATCCCTTGATTACTGATCCAACTCTGTTTCTTCGTCTGGACGGAATTCTATTATTTCCTTAATATCACAATCTAAAATATGGCACATCGCATTAAGCGTATTTGTAGATACTGATTCATCAGACATTAATCTTTGAATTGTCTTACTGTCTAAATTGTATATTCCGCACTTATTTCTTAGATAATATGTGCTAATTCCCTTTTGGGATAATAATTTTCTTAATGGTTCAAAGGAAATCATATGTTTCTCCCTTTACTTTTCAATCATTATCTCATATAATATTTTCAGATAATATGAGGAATATTCCTCATGTACTTTATTAAGTGTATAGAAAGGAAATATTGATATGAAAAAAAGTGAAGCCAGAAAAATACTATATGATGAATTAAAAAACGACGAAAAGATACTTATACAATGGTCTAAGGAAAATCCTCTATCCACATATATGGAAATTGCTCTGATTACACTGGCAGAACTTCAGATTATCACGATAGAAGAATACAGAAACTATAAAGCGAAAATAGAGGAAAAAACGGGTTTACTAAAATCATATTGGCTATCGCGAGAGGAGGAAATTCCGTGCACAAAGACCATTTGAAAAACTTCCTGTTTGACATAATAAACGAGAATAATACAATATTTATAAATATAGCTCTGGATGATGAAACAGACACCATTTTTCTAGAAACTGTTAACAGGGAACAGTTTATGGTCACTGTGAGCAATGTAACTGCAGATCACGCACTTATAGAGCTGTGGGCGAAGAAGAACCCGAAACTGATGTCTCTCGCTCTCGGGGTGCTGAACATGAGGGATTTAGGAGAATTTACAGAGGAAGAGACAAACCGGTATCTGCCTGCCATTCTTGATAATGCAGATAATTCTGTGATTGTAGATTTGAAGTCAAGGTTAAGGACGGACGAACAAGGCAACAATTAATATGAGGAAAAAGGGAATTGGTTGTATCATTAGTCGCCGATCCTTTTTTATTTGGCCGTGGTTGGTTGGGAATTGCAAGATAATTTGTCGAACATTCTACGCAAACCAAAACTAATTCACAAACTCCAAAACATAAGATATAATTTCATATCTGCAAATAACTTTACACTCTGATTCATATTAGCTATAATAATTACAGGCTCTGTCAGAAGCATTATATAAAAAGGCGGTGAAAGGATGGATAAAGAAATGACATTAGATGAATTAAAACAAGTTACCATTGACTATTATGTAAATTTACAGCGCATAAAAAAAGCTGACACCGGCGATAATCCAGAATTAAATTATCAGCTGAGAATTGTAAAAAACAAACTGGCCTCTCTAGGCATTCCATCAGAAGAATACGAAATGTAACAGAAGCATTTTCAAAGAAAAAGAGGCTCATCCGCAGATGTCCTCTTTTTCTTTTCAATCATCTTTAATGTCTCCCGGTCAATCGGCCTTTTAACACTCGCCCATCAAATACTTATACAGTCCTTCATAACGGAACTTAGAAGCATTCCAGGAATAATCATTGGCCATGGCCCGGTCAACCATCTGGTTCCACTGACGTTTCTTGTCAAAGAAAATCTGCTTGGAATAATTGATGATATTCAGCATTTCTTCTCCGTTATAATTGGTAAAGGAGAAGCCGTCTCCCACATTGTCATATTCATTGTAAGGCTGCACCGTATCCTTCAAACCGCCGGTTTCACGCACAATCGGGATGGTTCCGTAGCGGAAGGAAATCATCTGGGTCAGGCCGCAGGGCTCAAATCTGGAAGGCATCAGGAACGCGTCTGCCGCTGCGTACAGTTTATGAGCCAAATCATCGGAATAACAGATATTAGCGGAAATTTTATCCGGATACTTCCATGCAAAATGACGGAACATATTCTCATACTGAGGATCTCCGGTTCCGATTACCACCAGCTGGGTGTAATCGTCAATAATCCGCTCAATCACATAATTGATCAAATCCAGTCCCTTCTGATCCGTCAGGCGGGAAATCAATCCAATCATGTAGCGTTTCTTATCCACTGCAAGACCCAAATCCTGCTGCAGTCTTTCTTTATTTGACGCTTTCTTCTTTCTGTGGCTTCCCGCGTCATAATTCACATAGATCTTGCTGTCTGTGGCCGGATTGTATTCATTATAGTCAATACCGTTGACAATTCCCTGCATATCCATATGTCTTGCCGCCAGAAGGCCGTTCAGCCCTTCTCCATAGTAATTGGTCTGAATCTCCTGGGCATATGTATCGCTGACAGTTGTAATATAATCTGCATAAACCAATCCGCCTTTCAGCATATTGGCGTCTTTCTTAAACTCCAGCTTATCGGGCACAAACAAATCGGTGGGGAAACCGGTCAGCCCCTTCATGGTCTTTACATCCCAGATCCCCTGGAATTTCAGGTTATGAATGGTAATCACAGACTTCATGCCCCAGAAGAACATATCTCCCTGGAACTCTGTTCTCAGATACACCGGGATAAAACCAGTCTCCCAGTCATGACAATGAATAATCTGCGGCTGAAAATTAATCAGAGGAAGCATGGACAATACTGCTTTGTCAAAGAATATAAATTTCTCCACATCAAAACGGATATCTCCATAAGGCAGAAAACAGTCAAAATACTCCTGGTTATCAATAAAGTAATACGTAATTCCATCCAGCTTATACTGCAGAACACCCACATACTTATTTTGTATGTAGCTTCCGCAGCTCATATAGAAATGAGTAACATATTCAAACTGGTTCCGCCATTTTTCCGGAATACAGGTGTAATTAGGGAGCACCACCCTGATATCCCAGTCGTTTTTATCAAATTCTTTGGGCAGGGCGCCGCATACATCGGCCAGTCCGCCTGTCTTAATAAATGGTACACACTCTGATGCTGCAAACAGAATTTTTCTCATATCTACTCCTCCAAATTAATCATTGTCTACGGCTTTTAAAGCCTGTTCCAGATCTGCGAGAATATCCTGGACATTCTCAATTCCAACGGACAAACGAATCAAATCCGGCGCTACGCCTGCTTCCACCAGCTGTTCATCCGTCATCTGCCTGTGGGTGTGGCTGGCAGGATGCAGAACACAGGTACGGGCGTCTGCAACATGCGTTACAATTGCAATCATTTTCAGCTTATCCATAAAGTCCACGGAAACTTCTCTTCCGCCCTCTAATCCAAAAGATATGACGCCGCAGGTTCCGCCCGGCATATATTTCTTAGCCAGATCATAGTATTTATTCTCTTTCAGACCCGGGAAATTTACCCAGGCCACTTTCTCATGGCCATTTAAAAACTCCGCTACTTTCTGAGCGTTTTCGCAATGCCTAGGCACCCGCAGATGCAGCGTTTCCAATCCTACATTCAGTAAAAAGGCATTCTGGGGAGACTGAATGGAGCCCAAATCCCTCATCAGCTGCGAAGTTGCCTTGGTAATGTACGCTCCCTTGCCGAATTTCTCTGTGTACACAATTCCATGATAGGTGGGATCAGGCCGAGTCAGACCCGGATATTTCTCCGCATACTGATTCCAGTCAAAATTGCCGCTGTCCACAATGCAGCCGCCCACACACATTGCATGCCCATCCATATATTTGGTGGTGGAATGAGTGACAATATCAGCGCCCCATTCAAAGGGACGGCAATTGATGGGAGTGGGAAATGTATTATCCACAATAAGCGGAACCCCGTGATCATGGGCCGCTTTGGCAAATTTCTCAATGTCCAGAACCACCAGGGCCGGATTTGCAATGGATTCTGCAAACACCGCCTTTGTATTGGGCAGAAATGCCTGGGACAGTTCTTCCGAAGAAATGTCCGGTTCCACAAACGTACAGTCAATCCCCTGCTTTTTCAAGGTTGCCCCAAACAGATTAAAGGTACCGCCGTATACGGTGGAAGAACATATCAAATGATCCCCCGCCTCGCAAATATTGAATACTGCGTAATAATTTGCAGCCTGTCCGGACGATGTAAGCATCGCAGCCACTCCGCCTTCCAGTTCACAGATCTTCTCTGCCACTGCATCGTTGGTGGGATTCTGCAGTCTGGTATAAAAATACCCGCTGTCCTCCAGATCAAACAGCCTGCCCATCTGTTCACTGGTGTCATATTTAAATGTAGTACTCTGGTAAATGGGGAGAACTCTCGGTTCTCCCTTTCCAGGATGCCAGCCGGACTGAATACATTTTGTCTCTATCTGATAATTGCTCATGTGCCTTCTCCTCCTGCCGCACAGCCTTCCTGTTCAGAAAAACAGCGATTGCCTGATTGATTCTTATCTTCGTTCTTAATCCAGATTTATGTAATCGCCGGAGTGTCCGCCCTGATCATATCCCTGATCTGGAGTAGAAGCCAGGGCATATTCTGCACGGAGAATAAACTTGGCAACAAGCCGTTTGAGCATATCTGCCTGTTCGGAAAGCTCCTGACTGGCTGCTGCGCTCTCTTCGGAGGTGGCAGAGTTGGTCTGTACCACACTGGAAATCTGGTTGATACCCAGAGTAACCTGTTCAATTGCGCCTGCCTGCTCTTCTGCCGCATCTGCAATCTTATCCACCTTGCCGGAAGCAGAACGAACTTCGTCCACTACTTTCACCAGAGACTGAGCCGTAGAATCTGCAATCTTGGTGCCTCTGGTCACTGCCTTAATGGAGCTTTCAATTAATTCTGCTGTGTTCTGGGATGCAGCAGAACTCTTGCTTGCAAGGTTACGCACCTCGTCTGCAACCACGGCAAATCCTTTTCCTGCCGTACCTGCTCTGGAAGCCTCCACTGCCGCGTTCAATGCCAGAATATTTGTCTGGAACGCAATATCTTCAATGGTCTTAATAATCTTTCCAATTTCATCGGAAGTACGTGTAATCTCTTCCATTGCAGACATCATATCATGCATCTGTCTGTTGCATTCTTCCGCTTCGTCTCCCGCTGTGGTAGACTGTTCTTTTGCCTTCAGCGCATCTTCCGCCGTATCCTTCACCTGAGTGGAAATACCTGCAATGGTAGTAGCCAGCTCTTCCACTGCTGCAGCCTGTTCGGTGGAACCCTGGGAAAGAGCCTGGGCGCCGATGGATACCTGATCGGAGCCTGCAGCAACCTGATCTGCGCTTCGGTTAATCTGTCCCAATGTTATACTCAGGTCGCGGTTCAGCCTGCGTATGGAAGATAACAAGCCCTGGAATTCTCCCACATATTCATCTTCCGCATGGGTGCGCACGTCAAAGTTGCCGTCCGCCATCTCGCTCAGAAGTCTGGAAGCGTCTGTAATAATATCCTCCAATGTGTCTGTCATCTTCTTAAACGCCTTTGCCAGCCTGCCCAACTCATCTTTGGATTCATAAGTTACTTTAATATCAAAATTACCGGATACAATCTTCTCTGCAGAATCTTCCAGTTCCTTCAAAGGCTTGGTAATTGCCCTTGTCAGATAAAGAGAAAGAATCAATGTAATCAGCAGAGCTCCGCCTGCCATGCCGTACTGAAGAAGCTTCAAGTTTTTCTGCATATTAACCGTAAGCTTATAATCTGACTCTGCATTTTTCTCTGCCACATCACTGATATCAATCAGGGAATTTACAGCTTTTTCAACCATGGGCTGATATTCTTCCAGCAGCATTTTCTGAGCCCCCATCCGATCCGTCTCAGCCAGCTTCATCACGGTTTTCTGCATGTCCACCGCCTCTGTAATATAAGCGGAAAATTCTTCCAGCAGCTTATTATCTCCTGTAAAATTCTGGAACAGCCAGTCGCCGTTTTCTGACAGAAGATCCAGCTCCTTATCTAAATCTGCTTTGTAAACCTCAATCTGCTCTGCATCCTCTTCCATCGTCACAAAGGAAATATCTTTCACAATAATCTGCAGCCCGCGGCGCATGTTCATAACCTTATTGGTAATCTGATATCCCACATTGTAAAATTCTGAATACTTTTCGGCGCTTTCATCTAATCCGTTAATTGCAGTTACCACTGTCGCACAGAATAAAATGATGATAAGCATAAATGTTATTAATAATTTTGTACCTATTTTTAAGTTTTT
Organism: Petralouisia sp.; assembly: GCF_056822245.1. Taxonomy (NCBI): domain Bacteria; kingdom Bacillati; phylum Bacillota; class Clostridia; order Lachnospirales; family Lachnospiraceae; genus Petralouisia; species Petralouisia sp. Next base: position 25,612 of record NZ_JBQIOP010000016.1, read on the forward strand.
CATTTTGGTCCCCCTGTACTTTTTTTTAATTCGGTTTTGTAACTTCACATAAACTCAATACTTTATTCGTCCCAGTTGTGATACACAGCCTGTACATCATCATCTTCTTCTAAAAGATCTAACGTTTTCTGAAGATTTTTAATTGCAGTTTCATCCGTTAATTCCACCCAGTTCTGAGGAATCATGGTTACCTCCGCCGAAGCCATGGGTATTCCTTCATCTTCCAACTTCTGCCGGACTTCGCTGAAAGAGTCCGGATCTGTAATAACTTCATAGCTGTCTTCTTCCTCGGAAAAATCCTCTGCTCCTGCGTCTAACGCAGTCATCATCAGATCATCCGGTTCCAGTTGGCATTCCTCCTTGTCAATGATAATCTGTCCTTTCTTGTCAAACATATAAGATACGCACCCGGGCGTCCCTACATTCCCATTTCCTTTGGTAAATGCGCTTCTTACATTTGCCGCTGTCCGGTTCTTATTGTCTGTCAAAGCATCCACAATAATCGCCGTCCCGTTGGGCCCATAGCCCTCGTATGATACAAATTCATAATTGACAGCATTGGCGTCTCCCGCCGCTTTCTTAATTCCTCTGTCAATGGTATCATTGGGCATATTATTGGCCTTTGCCTTTGCGATTACATCTCTCAGACGGCTGTTATTCGCCGGGTCTGCGCCGCCTTCTTTCACCGCAACTGCAATTTCACGTCCAATAATCGTAAAAATTTTCCCTTTTGCCGCATCATTCTTTTCTTTCTTGTGTTTGATGTTGGCAAATTTAGAATGTCCTGACATATGTTTTCCTCTTTTCTGCTTCTCTTTCTCTCTATTCTGTATTCTATCATGTTCTGGCAAATATGACAAGATTTAGTATGCTATTTGATTTCAGCTTCTACATTCTGTTGTAGTTCCTCCTCCGATTCCCGGAAAATCCTCTCGTGTTTTGTCACTTTTACCGTATGGATCATCTTGTCCCTGACGGAAAGCACATGAAAACGCCACCCCTCACAGTCCAGTTCAAACTGTTCTTGTTCCCCCGGTATCCTTCCAATCAGGGAAATCAGAAATCCGTTTAAAGTCTCATACTCCGCTTCCTCTAAAGCAAGCTCCAGGATTCCGCAGACTTCCTGAAAAGGCGCCAGTCCGCTCATCATAAAGCTTCCGTCCGGCTGGCTTATGATGGTAGTTTCCTCTTCATCGTATTCATCAAAAATATTTCCGACAATTTCTTCCAGAATATCTTCCATGGCCACAATGCCCGCTGTCTGCCCGTACTCGTCCACCACAATTACCATATGGTTTTTTTTCGACTGCATGCCCTTGAACAAGTCATTGATATTTCTTGTCTCCGGAATAAAAAACGCTTCCCGGACCAGTCCCGGGATATCCTGTACGGCCCAGTCCAGACGCTCCCCTCTCCGGCTCTCAATCATAACGTCCTTCATATGTATGATTCCGATAATATTGTCAATATCATCCTTGTATACCGGAAACCTGGAATTATTTGCCTCCAGAATAAATTCCAGAGCATCCTTCAGCTGCGTCCTGCCCTCAATGGCCGCCACATGCTTGCGGTGGGTCATAATATCTTTGGCCTCCTTGTCATCAAAGGCAAAAATATTGTGAATCATTTCCGCTTCACTGGCCTGCAGAACTCCCTGCTCATGCCCTTCCTTTACCATGGAAATAATTTCCTCTTCCGTCACATCGTCAAAACTTGCATTTGGGTCCACCCCCGCAAGCCTGACTACCAGATTGGAAATCTTCTCCGCCGGGTAAGTGTAAAATCTCAGTACAGACACCATGCCGTGAAGAAGCCCCGCCAGCGCAAAGAGCCATTGCTCCGGCTTCCTTGCTGCAATCTTCTGAGGCGCAATAATTCCGACTACCGCAAAAAAGAAAATTCCCGCCACCGTTGCCAGAATAAAACATAAGCTTCGGATTCCCGGGTCTGCCCCCTCCTGCGATAAACTGCGAACCAGAAAATTTCCCAACAGGCGTATCTGGTAGATTCCGAAGATACCGCTGACAAAAGTTACCATAATCTGAATTGCGTGCCTGGTTTTGTAAGGATCGTCCATCACCGAAAGAAGCCAGGCCGCATGCCTGCTGCCTTCCTCCGCCCGTTTCTGCACCTGGCTCTCCGTCACTTCCTCCAAAGCCGTAAGAAACCCGTACAGACCTCCGTTGACCGCTACCAAAACCAAAAATACCATAAGCCCTATGACCGGACTCCCGCCATCCTCCATTTTTCATGCTCCTTTTGCATTTGTATTCTAAAACACTTGAAATATACCATTTTCATGCATATTAGTCAAGATTTATGTATACAATTCCAGGCTGATCTCAAGCGCTCTGTCTACTTTTTTCAATATTTCGCTGTCCAGACGGCATACTTTATCCTTCAGCCGCTGCTTATCAATGGTGCGCAGCTGCTCCAGCAGCACCACCGAATCCTTCATCAAATCATACCTTGACGCCTCCAGTTCCACATGGGTGGGAAGCTTCGCCTTGTTCATTTTCGATGTAATAGCCGCACAGATCACTGTGGGGCTGTGCCGGTTTCCCACATCATTCTGAATAATCAGCACCGGCCTCACTCCTCCCTGTTCGGAACCTACCACCGGCCGTAAATCTGCATAATAAATATCTCCTCGATGAATAATCACTTTTCTCACACTCCAAAACTTTATAGGTTATTTCCTATTCTTCCCAATTTTTTCGTGTGTATACAGTTTATTCTCCAAAATAATCTCTGGTTTCCGTTATCTTACCCTCTTTCCGGTAAACCCTGGGGATACGTTTTCCCAGATCACAGGCAAATTCATAGTTAAACCTGCCGGACAAATCTCCGATTTCCTCCATGGAAATCTCTCTGGCGCCATCCTTTCCCACCAGTGTCACCTCATCCCCCTCTTCTGCCTCCGGAATATCCGTCACATCCGCCATAAACTGATCCATGCAGATACGGCCGCAGACAGGGGCGGGCTTCCCATGGATCAGCACATACCCCCGGTTGGAAAGGCTTCTGGGATACCCGTCTGCATACCCCACGGGAATTGTGGCAATCCTCTGACGCTTTTTCGTTTCATAAGTGGCCCCGTAGCTGATGGTTCTCCCCGGCTCCAGTTCTTTCAGAAATACAATGCGGCTCTTTAAGGACAGCGCCGGCTGCAAATCCAGATTTTCTTTCCTGACTTCCCCGGAGGGCCACATGCCGTAAAGGCTGATTCCGGCCCGCACCAGGCTCATGCCTGATTCCGGCAGGTCAATCATTGCCGCGCTGTTGGCGCAATGGCTGATGGGGATGGAAATTCCACGCCGGGACATCATCTCCTTCATCTTCTGAAACTGCCGCAGCTGCTCTTTTGCCATGGTTTTGTCCCGGGCGTCTGCCATTGCAAAATGTGTAAATATCCCTTCCACTATGATATGCGGCATCCCGGCAATCTGTGCCAGTTCTTCTGCCGCCTCCTCCGTCACCTGAAATCCCAGCCGGCTTAAGCCTGTGTCTATTTTCAGATGAACCTTTAACACACAGCCCCATTTTTCTGCAAAACGCTCCAGTTCCCCGGCCTGTTTCATGGAATATACCGTAGGACGGATTTCGTTCTTAGCCAGAATTCCATACTTTTCTGGAAATACAGCGCCCAAAATCAATATAGGCTTCTTCAGTCCGTTTCTGCGCAGAATTTCCCCTTCCTCCGCTGTCGCAACGGCATAACCCCAGAGCGATTCCATCCTCTCCAGTTCTTTTCCGATGGGAACGGCGCCGTGACCGTATCCGTCTGCCTTGATCACGCCCATAATCTTTGTATCTTTTCCGATTCTCTGTTCTATCTGGGCGATATTATGGCTGACTGCATCCAGATTTATTTCCGCATACACCCTGCTGTATGATTTCATCTCGGTATCCTTTCTATTTCTTTCAGAACTATCCCGATCCCATCCAGAATGTCCCGGGCCATCATGCCGTAAGTTCCGGTGTGTTCCGCCTGCAGATCCCCCGCAGCCCCGTGCAGGTACACCCCTGCCGCAGCCGCCTGAGCCGGCTCCATTCCCTGGGCAATGAGCCCTGCCAGAATTCCGGTCAGTATGTCGCCGGAGCCTGCCGTAGCCATCCCGTGATTTCCGCTGGTATTGATACAGGCCCGGCCGTCCGGCCATGCGGTGATGGTTCTTGCATCTTTCAAAATACATATTACATTATATTCCCTGGCAAATTCCTGTGCAACCTGCAATAAATGCTTTTGTATCTCCCCAATGCTTTTCCCGGTGAGCCTTGCCATCTCTCCCAGATGAGGCGTTATAATTACAGGAGCCGACGCCTCTTTCAGCCATTTTAAATGCTCTGACAGGACATTCAGCCCGTCCGCATCCAGAATCACCGGAACCTTCGCCTGTTTTAAAATAAATTTTATAATTTTCCCTGCGTTTTTTCCTGTGCCAAGCCCCGGCCCCGCTGCAATGACAGTTCCCCAGGAAAGGGCCTGCGACAGAAGCTCTTCCGGAAATTTTATTCCCTCCCAGGCAGTCAGAATGGCTTCCGGCAGCAGCTCCTGCAAAATGATCCGGTTCTGTTCTTCTGTAAAAATCCGTACAAGCCCCGCGCCCGTAAGATAGGCGGCTTTTCCGCTGAAAAAAGCAGCTCCCGCCATATTTTTCTGCCCTGCCACCGTCAGAACTTTCCCGTAGCTGCCCTTGTTGGAACGGTTTTTCCGGGAAGGAATCCCATTCAGATCCTGCGCCTCCGCAGCAAACAAAAAAGGCTGCTCTTTTAAAAAGCTGCGGCTGTCAATTCCAATATCTTTTACCAGAACCGTTCCGGCATATTCCGCCCCCGGATAGAGCAAAAGCCCCGGCTTTGCAAAGGCAAAGGTCACTGTAAGATCTGCCAAAAAACCAACGCCCATCACTTCTCCTGTGTCCCCATGGACGCCGGAGGGAATGTCCACCGCCACTTTCAGCCCAGATTTCTGATTCATTTCCGTCAAATATTCCCGGTACACCCCTTCCAGGTTCCTGGTAAGGCCGATGCCAAACAGCGCGTCTATCACAACATCAAACTCTCCCTTTGGCATATCGTGCATCAGCTCTATTCCGTAATGGCCCAAAATCTCTTTCTGGGTTCTTGTTTCCTCAGAAATTCTTCCTGACTCCGGCGGCATTACGATTGTTGCCTCATAGCCCCGCTGAAACAGTATGCGGCCGATGGCAAGGCCGTCTCCGCCGTTATTTCCAAATCCGCAGACTATAAGAGCCGTCCGTTTCTTTCCGGACGTTTCCCTGTCGGCCGCGGCCTGCCCCTTTTTGCCGCCCTCCCGGAAATATCTGTCAATTTCATCTGCCGTACTTAAAGCCGCCCGCTCCATCAGAACCAGAGACGGCACTCCGAAATGCTCTATCGTATTCTTGTCGCACTGCTTCATCTGCCTGCTGTCTAAAAGAATCCTCATTCCAACCTCCTAAGCCGGTTCCGGCAAAAACCGCTCCGGATACAGACTGCGGTTTTTGGGAAAAGGCACAATAAACTCCGAAAAAAGACACCCCTGACAAGTTCTGCCAAGACTGCCTTTTATTTCTTTGTTCTTTTATATTCCTCTCCATATTTCAAATCAAAAGCTCCGATGACCTGGGCCCCGAAAATATCATGGAGGTACGCATAAATTGCGCGGCTCTGATCCTCAATGGCGTCCTTGCGGATAATCTTTACCTTCAGCTCTGTCCGGGTCTTCGCAATCCACTGAGCCAGTTCCTCCTGTTCTTTCTCATTGCTGTTCATGATTCCATAACAGTATTCCAACGTCTCCGCCATCAGCTGTTCATTGTCCTGTCTCATGGTATCCTGCAGTTTGTCCAGCTCCCCGCGGCAGGAATCCATCCGCTGATTGATCTCTGTAATCAGCCTTCGGTTCTCCTGAAGCCTGCCGGTCTCCTGTCCCTGTTCTCCAATTTCATCCATATTGGCCACAATATTTTTCATCAGCTTGTTTTTCAGAGATTTCAGCTCTTTGAGCTCCTGGGTCAGATGTCCCTGTCTGGAAAGGTGCCCGCTGACCTTCTGCTCCAGCTTCGCCACCTTTGCCGGCTTGCTGCCGTCCAGAAATAACTGATGCCATTTCTGATCCAACACCAACGGCGGAAGCTCCCTTGTCTGGGCAATTTTTTCAAATCCGGGGCTTGTGTTTTTTCTTTTACTCATATGCTCACTTCTTATCTTTGGATTTTTCTGTTTTCTCAATATTATAAGATAACTGCATCAAGCTGTCTGAAAGATGTACATTTTCCACCACCACATGTTCCGGCAGCTCCAGATCCAGATGGGCAAAATTCCAGATTGCGCGAATTCCAAGATTCACCAGTCCGTTTGCCACCTCATCCGCCTTCTCTTTGGGCAGGGTAAGGGCGGCAATATCCACTTTGTTCTTCTTCAGGAACTCTTCCAGTTCATCCATCATGCGCACCTTAATTCCCCGGACGGAAATCCCTTTTAATGCCGAATTCACATCAAACAGCCCGATAATTACAAATCCCCATTTCTCAAACTTAATGTAATTGGCCAACGCCTGCCCCAGATTGCCGGCCCCTACCACAATAATATTGTGCTGCTGATTCATTCCCAGAATCTTGCCGATTTCATCATAGAGATACTTCACATTATAGCCATATCCCTGCTGTCCAAACCCACCGAAATTATTCAAATCCTGCCGTATCTGGGAGGCGGTCACACGCATTCTCGCGCTCAGTTCATTGGATGAAATCCGCTCCACCCCATCATCCAGAAGTTCCCCCAGATATCTGTAATACCTTGGCATTCTTCGGATTACTGCCTGTGATATTCCTTTTTCCATTCTCTCTTCTCCTGTTTCACGGGCATCCGCTCGCCGTTTTTTCATTTTTTTATTATAAACAATCTGATTCCGGATGTCAATGTGGGAAACATGTCACAGCAGTGTTTCCCAATGCTCATACAGTTCTTCCAGCTCCTTCTTGAGCCCTTCATATTCCTGGTGCAGCTCCTGCAGTCTGGCAGAATTGGTTGCGATTTCACTGTCTGAAAACGCTTCTTCCAATTCACTGATCCGCTGCTCTGCGGCTTCGATGCTGTCCTCGGTGCGCTTCCTGTCATTTTCCAGCTTCCGCTGTCTGGCCTGCTCTTCTTTCTTCTGTTTCCAGTCCGCCTTGTTGCTGCTGACAGTTTCCGTTTTCGGAGCCGTTTCTCTGCCCGATACATAAATATCGGTCAGTTCCCTGGATTTTTCCAGATAATAATCGTAATTTCCGATATAATTTACCAGTCTGCCGCCGGTCAGCTCCATAATTCTTGTTGCCGTCTTATTGATAAAATACCGGTCATGGCTCACAAACAGCACCGTTCCCGTATAGCGGTTTAACGCCTGCTCCAAAATCTCTTTGGAGGTAATGTCCAAATGGTTGGTAGGCTCGTCCAGAATCAGAAAATTTGCTTCCGAAAGCATCAGCTTTGCCAGTGACACGCGGCCCCGTTCTCCGCCGCTTAATTCTGAAATCCGCTTAAACACGTCGTCTCCGGTAAAAAGGAAGGCCGCCAGTACATTCCGGATCTCCGTATTGGTCAGATAAGGATATTCGTCGGAAATCTCTTCCACCAGCGTTTTTCCCGAATGAAGCACCTGATGCTCCTGATCATAGTATCCGATATGCACGTTGGTTCCCAGTTTGACCGCGCCCTGATCTGCGTTCACCATATCGTTGATAATTTTCAGAATCGTTGTTTTGCCCGTTCCGTTATCTCCGATCAGCGCAACCCGCTCGCCCCGTTTGATTTCAAAGGACAGCTCCTGAAACAGCGGCTGCCCCGGATAGGCTTTCGCCAGACGCTCCACCGAAATCACATCGTTTCCGCTGACAATGCCCGGGTTAAGCTGCAGATGAATGTCTGTATTCTCCTCTGTGGGCTTCTCCAGCCGTTCTATTTTGTTCAGCATTTTTTCCCGGCTTTCCGCCCGTTTGATGGATTTTTCCCGGTTAAAGGATTTCAGTTTGGCAATCACTTCCTCCTGATGCCTGATCTCCTGCTGCTGATTGTAATACTGTTTTAACAAAGCCTCCCGCACCTGGGCTCTTTTCACGGCATAAGCGCTGTAATTGCCGGAAAATACCGATACTCTGCAGCGGTCCAATTCCACTACTTTGCCAACCACCCGATCCAGAAAATAACGGTCATGGCTGACAATTACCACCGCTCCTTTATAATTCAGCAGAAATGTCTCCAGCCAGGTAATGGAGCCGATATCCAGGTGGTTGGTGGGCTCGTCCAGAAGAATCACATCCGGCTTTGTCACCAGAAGTTTGCCCAGACACACCCTGGTACGCTGCCCGCCGGACAATTCCTGCATATGCTTGGCAAATTCTTCCTCGGTAAATCCCAGGCCTTTCAGCACCCCTGTGATTTCACTTTTGTAAGACTGGCCGCCTTTTTGTTCAAATTCCAGGTTCCGGCGGTTATAGCTTTCCATCAGCCGCTCCAGGGCTTCCCCTGTGACGCGGCTCATTTCCTGCTCCATGGCAATCAGTTCTTCCTGCATGTCAACCATTTCCTGCCTGGCAGAAAGCACTTCTTCATAAATCGTCCGGTTTCCCGCGATATCCGGATTCTGGGGCAGATATCCGATGGTTCTGTTTTTCGCCAGAACCACAGTTCCTTCGTCTGCCTCCAGTTCTCCCATAATAATCCGGAGCAGGGTGGTCTTTCCCGCTCCGTTGATTCCTACAATCGCCGCCTTTTCATTTTCTTCAATATGAAAGGAAGCATGTTGTATGATTTCATCGGTGCCAAAGGCTTTGCTGATGTTTTGGCAGGCTAAAATCATGGTTCTCTCTCCTTAACAGTTATGTTCGCATAATGTTTCCAGTTTTTCCCGGATTGCTTTGATAAAGCCTTCGCTGTTTAAAACAGTCACATCCTTCAGTGTGGTAATCAGCGCAAGGTCTTTGGTCATCTTGCCGGATTCGATGGTGGACAGGCATGCCTCCTCCAGTTTGTCCGCAAATGCGGAAAGCTCCGGCAGCCTGTCCAGCTCCCCTCTCTTGCGGAGGGCGCCGGTCCAGGCGAAAATTGTCGCCACCGAATTGGTGGAGGTTTCCTCTCCCTTCAGATGTTTATAGTAATGACGCTGCACGGTTCCGTGAGCCGCTTCATATTCGTAGTAGCCTTCGGGAGATACCAGTACGGAAGTCATCATGGCAAGGGAGCCGAAGGCGGAGCTTACCATATCGCTCATCACATCTCCGTCATAATTCTTGCACGCCCAGATAAATCCGCCCTCCGCTTTCATAATACGGGCTACCGCATCGTCAATCAGCGTGTAGAAATATTCAATTCCGGCTGCTTTATATTTTTCATCGTATTCTTTTTCATAGATTTCCTGGAAAATATCTTTAAAGGTATGGTCATATTTCTTGGAAATGGTATCCTTGGTTGCAAACCACAAATCCTGTTTGGTGTCCAGTGCGTAATTAAAACAGCTTCTTGCAAAACTTTCAATAGAACCATTCAGGTTGTGCTGTCCCTGTATCACTCCTGCCCCGGTGAAATCGTGAATCAGCTCTCTGGTTTCCGTGCCGTCCTCTGCCGTATAGACAAGCTCGCATTTTCCCGCTCCCGGAATCTTCATCTCGCTTGCCTTGTACACATCCCCGTAAGCATGTCTTGCAATGGTAATGGGCTTCTTCCAGTTCTTCACACAGGGTTCAATCCCCTTCACTGTAATGGGGGTGCGGAATACAGTTCCGTCTAAAATTGCGCGGATGGTTCCGTTGGGGCTTTTCCACATCTGCTTCAGATCATATTCCTCCATACGGGCCGCATTGGGAGTGATGGTGGCGCATTTTACCGCAACGCCGTATTTTTTGGTGGCATTGGCGGAATCAAACGTTACCTGATCGTCTGTCTCATTCCGGTATTCCAGCCCTAAGTCATAATATTCTGTCTTTAAGTCCACAAAGGGGCACAATAATTCGTCCTTAATCATTTTCCAGAGAATCCGGGTCATCTCGTCCCCGTCCATCTCTACCAACGGTGTTGTCATTTTAATCTTGTCCATGCTCTCTTCCTCCTGATATTTCCATATTCTGAATTGCGCATTTGATATGCATCCTGGCTGCTTCTTCTGCTTTTTCGGCATTCTGTTCCCGGACGGCCTCCAAAATTCTCCAGTGCTCCCGGTTAGACTGCTGCGCCCGTTCCCGGTTGGATAAGCTGGTCTTTCTCGCCCGGCACAGATACTGATGATAGTCCTTCAGGGCGTGTTCCAGTACTTTGCTCCCGCCCGCTTCATACAGAAGCCCGTGAAACTTGTCGTCCAGTCCCGCCATCAGCTCCATATGGCCTTTGCTGTAATGAAAGTCCGCCAGATAGAGAATTTCCTCCATCCGCTCAATCTGAACCCTGTCGGCAGACAATGCCGCCCTTTTTACACACAATCCCTCCAGGGCCAGGCGCATCTCATAAATATCCCGGATATCCTGCCCTGAAAAACCTACCACAAAAGCCCCTTTATTGGGAATAATGGTAATTAACCCTTCCAATTCCAACTGCCGCAGCGCCTCGCGCACCGGCGTACGGCTCACGCCCAGTTCTTCTCCTATGGCTGTCTCTTTCAGTTCTTTTCCCTTAGCATATGTTCCGTCTAAAATCTCTTCTCTGATTTTCTGAAAGACCTGCTGCCCCAGTGAATGACTTATTCCATCCAAACCAGACCCTCCTTGCCGGAAAATAATTTCCATGAATTATTGTATACATTTATGCATTTTTTTGTCAAGGGGAAATTATTTCTGAAAAACCGGCCAGCTTCACACCTTCTTTTATTCTTTTAAACGGAATCTGGAAACCAGTTCTTTCAGCGGCCGCTGCCTGGCCGGACAATTCTTCACTGGCTGCAGCGCCGGATTCCGCTGTGTCCACATTACTCTGCACCACAATGGAAATCTGCTCAATTCCGTGACTGATATCCTCTGCTATGTCAGCCTGCTGTTTTGTGTAATCTGCAATGCCGCAGATTAATTGATCCATTTCCTCCGCCATCTCTGCCGCGGCAAGCATGGACTGGGCCGTATCGTCGGCTGCAATAACTCCCTGTTCCATGGATTTAATGGTCTCTCCCAAAAGCTCCGTGGTTTCCTGGGCTGCAGTGGCAGATTTGCCTGCCAAGGTCCGCACTTCCTCCGCCACCACTGCAAAGCCTTTTCCGGACTCTCCTGCCCGGGCCGCCTCCACGGCTGCGTTCAGCGCAAGAATATTGGTCTGAAACGCAATATCATCAATGGTTTTCACAATCTTGTGGATGGCGTTGGACTTCTCGCTGATTCGCTGAATCACTTCCCGCATATTCTGCATCTTGGTATTGCTTTCTAGCAATCCGTCTTTGGTTTCTTTCGATATACCGCTGGCCTTCTGGGCCCCCTGCGCCACCTTTTTCACGCTGTCAGCCGCTTTTTCAATATTTCCGGACAAAGCTTCCACCTCTGCGGCCTGCTCCGCCGAACCCTGGGACAAGTTTACCGCGCTGCCGGAAATCTGCGCCGCCCCGGCTGCCACATCCCTGGACGACACTCTCATCTGCCCCATAATCATATTGAGCTCCACAGCGATCTCTTCTAAAGATTCCCGGACTCTGGCAAATTCGCCGGTATATTCATTTTTCAGCTCAAAGGCCAGGTTTCCCCGGGCAATTTCCCGCAGAGTGTCTGAGATTTCATTGATATATTTTATGTAGTCTTTCAGCCTTACGGTAACCTGGTTGAAATCATCCACCAGGATGCCCAGTTCATCTCTGGATTTGTAGCGGATGGTCTGATCCAGTTCTCCCTCCGCAATCCGGGTAGCCGCCCGGCTCAGCTCCTTCACCGGCCTGCCGATAATCCTCCGAACCTGAATTACCACTAAAAGAGTCATGACAAGTACGGCTGCCGCCGACATAACTGCCATAATATAGGTCAGATCATAAAGCTCCGACAATATTTCTTCTTTGGACACATAAGCCACTGCCGCCCAACTGCTTCCTTCAACCTCTGCAATCTCAACATACGTGTCTTTGTAAAGGCCAAGCCCTGTGTTCCCGGACTGAAGCTGTTTCTCTGCATAAGCATACATACCGCCGCTTTCGCCCAGCTTCGTTCCAACCACCGCCGAATCCTTGTGACCGATAATGGTGCCTGTCAGGGTATCCACCAGAAAAATTCCGCCGTTATCCTCAATCTGGCTTTCACTGACAATTTCAGAAATAGAGTCCAGATTCACATCTGCCGCCGCAACGCCCCGCACTGCGCCGTCCGGGCCTCTCAGCATACCGGACGCTCCCACCACATAAGACTGGCTGGCCTCGTCCAGATATACATCGCTTAAAACAATTTCTTCCGATTCCAGTCCAATCAAATACCATCCTTTTTCCAGAGGACTGTAATCCGGTCCCGGCACATATGACGCATGATACAGCGCCCGTCTGTCAATGCCACATACAATCCCGCCGGATACGCTTCATTCTGTCCGGCCGTATGCTTCACATACTCTGCAATGGCAGTCACGTCCATATTCTCATACTCAATGGTATCTCTTTGCATTTTCATCATGGCCAGCGTCCCGTTCATCCATGCCTTCGTCTCCTGAAGGGTTTTCTCAGTGGTGGTGTGCAGCATTTCCTCACTTTTCTGCAACAATGTCTGGGACATTCGCTGGTACACCACTGCCAGCAGCGCTGACACTGCAATCATAACGCTTATAATAACGGCTGCTGTCAGTTTTACTGTCAGGCCCAGTCCCCGCCGTTTTGCACTGGCTGTTTTTGTCTTTTTCTTTTCTTTCTCACTCATTTCAGTTCCCCGCTTTCGTTTCTGTAGTATTGCATGTTCCGGCTGTTTCGCCTTCTGGTTGAAAATATAAACTTCTTATTAATAATTGTAGCACAGGCAGATAAAAAATAAAATACTTTTCCCATTCTTTTCCAGACTGCCTATTTTTTCAGTTTTTTGACCATTTCCCGATAAAATTCTTCTGCAGCCGCAAATTCTTTTTCTGTAATGCCCTGTCTGGAAAAAGCCGCTTTCTGCCAGATCCCGACGGCTTTCTCCCAATCCGCCTCCGGCAGCTCCCGGGCCAGAAATGCTCCGTACTCCTGATCGCTCATGCCCCGTTTACGCTCCAGGCCTTTTGATTGTAATAATTTTTCCAGGGCTTTTCCCATGGCCAGCGCGCCTTTACTGCGATCTGCCTGATAGAATTCCGCCTCACGCCTCCTTCTCAGATATCTCTTCCCCCGCCAAAGCAGCCCCAGCATAAGAACTGCTCCTGCCAGACAGATACCTGCAGCTTTCACAGGTTTTGGTATGACGTCCTTTCTGCTTTCCTTCTCTGTTCCGCCGTTTTGGGCTTTCCCAGCTGCCGCTTCTTCTTTCTGCAAATCCTTTTCCTGGGTCAGATTCCTGGCATTTTCTTCTTTCTCCTGCTGTTTTGGCTCAGACGATTCGTTTTGTATCTTCTTCTCCCCTGCACCCTGTTTCGCTTCCAAAAGCCTGTCCGCATCTTCTCCCGGCTTTAACTCCTGCAGGATATCCAGATAAAGGGGCGGCGTCACTTCCAGAGGATAAAATCCCGTTTCAGACTGAAACACTTCGGTCCAGGCATGGCCCCGCAGATCTTTTACCACGGCTGTGTAGGTTCCGTCCTGGTTCCGTTTAAAATCCTCCGGAAATACCACATATCCACTGACATACCGGGCTGGAATTCCAAACATCCTCAGAATCAGCGTCCCTGCCGTGGCATAGTGGACGCAGAATCCTTTCTTCTGCTCCAGTAAAAAATATTCCGTGTAATCCCTTCCCTCCGGCACCGGTTCTAAATTCTGGCTGTACTCTGTCTCAGACCAGAGAAGCATTTTTGTCTGCATGATTCTGTATTCCGGAATTCTCAGCGCCTGTCCCTGCTGAATCTCCTGACTTGTCTCTTCTTCTTTCTCAGAACCTTCTTCCTGCTTTCCCCACAAATTTAATTGTGCATAAGGCGCGGTCAGTTCCTTCACCCGCTCCAGCCCCTGAGCGGGCAGACGGGTATAGACCTGCTGCGCATACGCGCAGTAATTCTCCCAGATACTCTCTCCTTCTGCCTGGACTGACAGTTCACCGACGGATACTTCCTGCTTCCAGGTATCCATAGAATGAAAACCCTCCCGCTGCCAGTCTTTTAGAAACAGAAAGCTGTTCCACAGAAATTTTTTCTGCTCCAGAGGCGTCAGCATCCCGTCCCCTTCTGCGGACTGCTCCTCAGAAATTTCCGTATAATACGGAGTCAGGGTATAGCCCGAAAAAGGATGCTCCAGGTCTATGGTTACCTTCCGGGATGCGTATTCCCGGTCTGTTTTTTCATACTCTTTTAAAATCTGGTAAGGATAATTCTGCACCGCATCTCTGCATTTTTGATTGGACAGCCCCTGGCTCTGGGCCCAGTGGGAAAATTCCTGCTTTGACACTGCTTTCCAGCTTCCGTCCTCATAATCCCCTCCGATAAATCCCCGGAGATACAAGGTCTGCTCCGGCCGGCTGTCCACGGTAATCCGAAACAGTTCCTTCCCTGTCTGCTGAGGCTTGTCATTGCCAAGAGGATATTCGCTTTGTGCTTCGTTTTTGGAAAATAACCGGATTCCAGTGATTTTATCCGTTAATTCCATCAGTTGATCCTCCAGTGACAGCTGTCTCTGATACCAGGGTTCATGCCAGCGCTCCATCAGCTGCCGGGCCAGACTGCTTTCTGAAAAAGCGGCTGACAGCGCAAGAATCGCTGCAAGCCCCACCCCCGGAATCCATGCCCTTTTCTCTTCAGGCTCCAGATTCACTGCCAGAAACCCTGTCAGTATCAGCAGCATCCCTGTCCTGGGAGGGGAAATTCCCACATAACATCCCAGGACAAGGAGCACGGCAGGAATGCCCAGAAATGCAGCGCGCTCTTTCCATTTCTTAAAAGCAGATTTATTTGCTACGAAAGCCCCACTGCTGACAGATACAAACAGCAGAATCTCCAGAAATCCCGCCAATGCGCACAAAAGGACAAAACACCAGATTTTTTCTTCCCCTTTGGGTCTCACAAACCAGGTCAGATATTCCGTCCGGTAATATCTGTTAACCAGATTCAGGATACGGTTGGTAATCTCTTTTGCGCCCTCTGTAAAAATCTGCTGATTCTGGCGCACTGCCGCTCCCAGAACCGCTGCATACAACAGACTGACAGCCAGTCTCTGCCTGCTTCCCAGATACATAATTTCTGCCAGAATCAAAAGCAGCCCTGCCAGTAAAAACATTGTTTTCGGCTCTGTCTGGGACAGCAGTATATGCTCCATGCACAGAAACATACCGCACAGAGTCAGAAACAGACAGATTCCGGCTTTCAGCCGGAAAGAAACGGGAATGCACCGGTATTCAGTTGACGGTTTTTTTAAACGAAAGTTTACAGCCATTTTCATTCGATTCCTTTACTGTTACAGCCTGTGATTCATCTTCTGAACTCACACCAGCAGCTCCAACTCCTGCATCTGTTCTTTGAGCCGCTCCGGCTCCCCTTTCATCAGAAATTTTCCGTTACAGTGCAGTTCCAATTCCTGGTTCCACAGAATCCCGGTCACATAGCTTTCTCCCCGAAACGCCTGTCCATATTCCTTAAAAAAACTGCACCGCCCCATCCGGTATCTTAAAATCCCGCACCAAAAATCCGTCAAATCCTGAAATTCCCGGACCGCCCGGCGCTGCAGTCTTTGTTCCTTCTCATCATACCACACCAGATAATGAAAACACTCCTGCGCAAGAAGCCCCTGAGAAACCGTGTTCACTGCCTCCCAGTAAGCCCGGCGGGCTTCCTGGGTCATATCGTCTGTGCAGGCGTCTAAAAACAGCGCCACATTGCAGCCAACCGGCATACTCATTTCAGCCACAATTAATTCCTCCGTTCTGGCTGACAGTTTCCAGTGAATCCGGTTCAGCCGATCCCCCTTCTGGTATCCCCGCAAAGTTAAAATCTCCGCCGGGTCATCTCCCTTCGTCTGGGGATGGTAGATCTCCCCGTCCGAAAGAAACAGTCTGGTGCGGATGCCCGCCTGAATATTCGTCTCATAACATGCCGGAAAAATCATCACCTGCTTTGTCTGGTTCACTTTCTTTTTCCACCCAAAAAGCCCCAGGCAGTCATAACAGGTCAGAAAACGGCATTCTGCCTGCCACATCCCAAAATCCAGATTTTCCGCTGTTCCAACCAGCTTCACATTCTCCCCGGCGCCGGCTCTCCCTGAAAGCTTCACTTGAAACACTTTCCTTCTGTACCCCGGGAATCTCCCGCCAAAGCAGGCTTTCCCGGTTCCCAGAACCGCCCTTTTACGGCTGTCTGCGCTTTCTTTCACAGGTTTCATCACTATTTTTGCGCGGATCTCCGCCAGATAAAAGGGGCTGTTATTATTTACCAAAAGACTGATTTGATACCTGCCGTCCTTCTCCGGATAGGGAGAAAATAAAAGTCCGCATTCCATATGTGTTCCGACATACCACAAGATACATAGCAAAAAAGGCGGCAGTAGCACTGCAGCCCCAAACAATGTCAGAAACCCTTTACTGTTATAAATAATTGCCACATAACCTGCGCCTGCTGCCGCAAGCAGATAGAAAAATTTATTTTTCATTCTCTTCCCCTGACCGCCTTCGGTACCGGCACAGTTCTTAAAATCTCCTCCAACACCTGCGCTGCATCCATGCGAGCCACCCTTGCCTTGGCATTTAATACCATCCGGTGGCCGCAGACAGACAAAAACACATCTTTTACATCCTCCGGAACCGCATAATCTCTCTGCCGCAGGAACGCCAGGGCCTTTGCCATCTGCAGAATATTCAAAGAACCTCTGGGACTGATCCCAAGCTCTGCCATTGGATCAGTCCTGGTACTGTGTACCAGTGCACCGATATACTGATAAATCTCTTCCTGTACAAACACCTGGGACGCCAGCTGCTGCATTTCAAGCAATTCTTCCCGGGTGATCACCGGCTCTATCGCTTCCCTTCCCTGCTTTCCCTTCAGAATATTGATTTCATCCTCCATACTGGGATACCCCAGCTGCAGACAGACCATAAAGCGGTCAAGCTGAGCCTCCGGCAGCATCCAGGTTCCGGCGCTTCCCACAGGATTCTGGGTGGCAATCACAATAAACGGAGAGGGAACCTTCCGGCTGACGCCGTCCACCGTTACCTTCTGCTCCTCCATGACCTCCAGCAGAGCCGACTGGGTCTTAGGAGAAGTCCGGTTAATCTCATCCGCCAGCAGCAGATTGCACATTACGCTTCCCGGCTGATAGACAAAGGAACCGGATTCCTTCTGATAAATAGAAAATCCTGTCAGATCCGAGGGCAGCACATCCGGGGTAAACTGTACCCGGTTCTGCTGCAGGGACATGGATTTGGACAATGCCGTTGCCAGGGTGGTTTTGCCCACACCCGGAATGTCGTTTAAAAGTATATGGCCTCCTGCCAGAATGGCAGCCACGGCTTTCACAATACAGTCGTCTTTGCCGATAACGGCCTTTTTCACTTCATGGATCACTGCAAATGCAGGCATCTGCTGCCTGTATGCTTCCATTTCTTTTGATCTTTTCATCCTATATCACCGGTTCTTCATCCGCTTAATCACTTTCAGCCGGGTAAACTCTTCTCTCTCTTTTTCCTCTAATGCGCTCTGTATGCTCTTAGTCAATGACTCATACCTGGGAATGGTGATATTCTGCAGGGCATTGGCGCGCTTCTGGGTTTTCTTGATATTATAAGCCAGGCGGTAAGCGGAGGTTTCCACCTGGGCCAGACGTATGGTCAATTCCTTCACCTTCTGAAATTTCTCGCAGGCTTCATCCAGGGACATTTTTGTCCCGTAAAACGGATACGAGGGCTTTAACTCACCGGCGTCATATTCCACTTTGGGAATCTCCGTTCCCATAACGCTTCTGCGCTTAATGGAAATGGAATTTTCCACCGGCACGCTGAGGCTTAACGCCTCCACTTCATGAATGCCCATCTGAATATTGGCCTTCTGCAATGACTGGTAAGCGCTGGTAAAGGTCACGTCAATTTCTTTTTGAATATCCGTCGCCTGTTCAATCAGCTCCATCAGTTCCCGAATCAGGATATTCCGCTTCTTATCCATCAGTTCATATCCCTGCCTGGACAACGCCAGGGAATTTTTCGCAAGCATTAAATTGCCTTTGGTTGGAAATGTATTAGGGTCCATCTAGCCACCTCACCAGTGTTTCTCTAAGATCTTGGTATCAATCCGGTCTAATTCCTCTTTGGGCAGGATGTGCAGAAGCCTCCATCCAATATCCAGCGTTTCTTCTATGGCGCGGTTTTCGATCACTCCCTGGGCCACAAATTCCTGCTCGAATCTGACGCCAAATTCCAGATATTTCTTGTCTGTATCAGACAATTCATCTTCTCCGATAACGCTGGCCAGATCCCTGGCTTCTCCCACCCGGGCATAGGAAGAAAAAAGCTGATTTGCCACATCCTGATGATCCTCCCTGGTGTATTCCGCTCCAATGCCGTCCTTCATCAGACGGGACAGGGAAGGCAGCACATTAATGGGCGGATAGATATTTTTCTGATGCAGAGAACGCTCCAGCACAATCTGTCCCTCGGTAATATATCCGGTCAGGTCAGGGATGGGATGGGTAATGTCGTCGTTGGGCATGGTTAAAATCGGAATCTGGGTTACGCTTCCGCTTCTTCCCCGGACAATTCCGGCCCTCTCATACAAGGTAGCCAGTTCACTGTACAGATATCCCGGATATCCCTTCCGGCTTGGGATTTCCCCTTTGGAAGCCGATACCTCCCGCATGGCCTCTGCAAAAGAAGTCATGTCCGTCAGGATCACCAGAATATGCATATTTTTCTCAAATGCCAGATATTCCGCCGCAGTCAGAGCCACCTTGGGGGTGATCAGACGTTCCGCCACCGGATCGTTGGACAGATTCAGAAACATGGTAACGTGGGAGCTTACCCCGCTCTCCTCAAATCTCCGGCGGAAAAATTCCGCCACATCGTATTTAACCCCCATAGCGGCAAATACAATGCCGAACTCCTCCCTGGAGCCTTCCCCCAGAGACGCCTGCTCCACAATCTGGGCTGCAAGCTGATCATGGGGAAGTCCGTTTCCGGAAAAAATCGGAAGCTTCTGTCCCCGAATCAGCGTGGTCAGCGCATCAATGGCAGAGATTCCCGTCTGGATATAGTTTCTGGGATATTCTCTGACACAGGGATTTAGGGGCAGTCCGTTGACATCCAGGGTAACCTCCGGATTGATTTTTCCCAGACCGTCCACAGGCTCTCCCAGGCCGTTAAAGGTTCTTCCCAGAATTTCCGGCGACAGGCCCAGCTCCATGGGATGGCCGCTTAATCTGGTATGGGTGTTTTTCAGGGACATTTCATCCGTGGCGTCAAAGACCTGGATGACTGCCTTATCTTCGCTCAGGGCCACAATTTTCCCTTTTTTGCGCTTGCCGCCTTCCACCACGAATTCCACCATTTCTTCAAAAAAAGCGTCTTTTACCCCCTCCAATGCAATCAGGGGGCCGTTGATTTCACTTAATCCTAAATATTCAATTGACATATCCGCCCTCCTATGCATTGGTTTCCAGCAGACCCCGGTAAAATTCATCGATCATCTGCCGGTATTCGTCAAATTTATACAAATCTTTATTTGCCACGTCATATTTGATGGCAATTACTTTCTCAAAAATACGGTTTTCCCGCAGCAATGCCATCGGCATCCCCATCTCAATCAGCTCTCTGCATTTTTCATAAAGATAGAGAATAACCTTCATCATCCGCAGCTGTTTTTCCAGGGGAACAAACGTATCCTCCTCATGAAACGCATTCTGCTGCAGAAATCCTAAGCGAATCACCCTTGCGATTTCCAGAATCAGCTTCTGGTCGTCCGGCAGCACGTCGCTTCCGATCAGCTTTACAATCTCATTCAGACGGCTCTCTGTGGTAAGAATATTTAAAAGCTCATTCCGGCAGGGAATAAAATCTGCTCCTGCATTGGCCCCATACCATCCTTCCAGGTCATTTAAGTATTCCGTATAACTGGTCAGCCAGTTGATGGCCGGATAATGCCTTGCATAAGCCAGAGATTTGTCCAATGCCAGAAAACAGCGGACAAAACGCTTGGTATTCTGGGTCACCGGCTCAGAAAAATCACCGCCCTGGGGAGAAACTGCCCCGATAATCGTAACGCTTCCGTCTGTGCCGTTTAAATTCTCCACATACCCGGCCCGCTCGTAAAACGCAGACAGGCGGCTGGCCAGATAAGCCGGAAAGCCCTCTTCTGCCGGCATTTCCTCCAGACGTCCGGACAATTCCCGCAGCGCTTCCGCCCAACGGGACGTGGAATCTGCCATAATCGCCACATGGTAGCCCATATCTCTGTAATATTCAGCCAGGGTAAGCCCGGTATAAATGCTTGCCTCCCGGGCCGCCACCGGCATATTGGAAGTATTTGCAATCAATGTGGTCCGATCCATCAAAAGATTTCCAGTTTTAGGGTCTACCAGCTGAGAAAATTCCTCCAGCACATTGGTCATTTCATTTCCCCGCTCGCCGCATCCGATGTAAATGATAATATCCGCATCCGACCACTTGGCAAGCTGATGCTGCGTCATGGTCTTTCCGGTTCCGAAGCCTCCCGGAATGGCTGCCGTCCCGCCTTTTGCAATGGGAAAAAGGGTATCCAGTATCCGCTGTCCGGTTACCAGCAGGCGATCCGCCGGATACCTTCTCTGGATGGGTCTTGGAATACGGATGGGCCACCGCTGCGTCATAGTCAGCTTCTGCTCCTCCCCGGTTCGGGTGCGGATCACAGCCAGAGTCTCCTCTATGGTGTACTGCCCGTCTTTCACTGCGCGAATCACAGTGCCCTCCACTTCCGGCGGCGCCATAACCTTATGGACAATGGCAGGCGTTTCCGGCACTTCCGCAATGACCATTCCCGGCGTCAGGATATCCCCTTCCTTCACCGTAATCTTTGTGTCCCATTTCTTTTCCCGATCCAATAAATCCACATTGACGCCCCGGGGAATGTAGGCGCCTGACTGCTGCCCAATCAGCTGCAGGGGACGCTCGATTCCATCAAAAATATTCGTAATAATGCCCGGCGCCAGAGTGACGCAAAGAGCGCGTCCGGCGCCCTCCACCAGTTCTCCGGGCTTTAAGCCTGTGGTTTCCTCAAACACCTGGATGGTTGTCTGCTCTTTGGTCAGACCAATCACTTCCCCCACCAGCCGGTGCTCTCCCACATAGACCATTTCAGACATTTTAAATCCCAGATTACCCAAAATGGTGATAATCGGCCCGTTAATTCCGTATATTTTTCCTGTTACATTCATAAAAACGTCTCCTCCTGCTCTAATTTCGTCATAAAGGATTCATCAATTAAAATATTTCTGGAACGGATCACTGCCCGGATTCCTCCGCCGAATTCCATATTGCTGACCGTTAATTCCACCCCTGTGTCCCGCTCCAGCCTTTCTTTTTTATCTGCGTCCGCAGGATCGATATAAACTGTAATTTCCTCTTCTTCGGCCACTTCCTTCGCCATCCTGATTTTGGCAGCCAGGTACTTCTGGTAATCTTCTGTCTGCTGATACTGCTTCAGCCTCTCCTTCACCTTTTCTGACAGCTTCTCTTCCCACTCCCGCTTACAGCTGTCCAACAGCCGCTTCTGACGCACTACCTCCTCAGATACTTTCCGGTTCAGTTCCCGGCGGATTGCGGTTTCTTCCATCTGAAATTTATGCTCCATCTCCATCTGCCTGTTCTTCTGGAATTCTTCATTCTCTCTTTGACAGGCCTCTTCATATTCACGAATTAACGTATCACTTTCACTGTTTGCCACATTGATGGTAAACTTCTGAAATACTTCCAGCTTTTCCTTTATCTGCATTCCTTTTCCTCCCGTCCGGACAGCTTCTAAAGTTTCAGTCCGATTGCCTCACTGACGTAATCTGTGATAAAATTCTCCTTCCGGCCGGTTCCGTGGCGATCCGGAATCTCAATCAGCAGGGGCAGGCGCCGGTTTAACTTTACTTCATCAATCAAATCCGGAAATTCCCTGCCGAACTTCTCTGTCAGCAGTACAATTCCAATCTCCTTATCCTGAACTGCCATATCCAGAGCTTCCTTTAATTCCTGACGCTCATGCACCACAACGCCTTCCACGCCGGCCAGCCGCATTCCCGTCCAGGTATCCCTGTTATCACTGATTAAATACATCTTCATAGCCGATCTCCTCTATCCCAGAATTGAGAAAGAAATCAGCAGACCATACAAAGCAATGGACTCTGCCAGAGCCACGAAAATCAATGCCTTACCCATAATACTGGAATCCTCGCTCAAAGCGCCCAAAGCTGCGCTTGCCGCACTTGCCACGGCAATTCCCGCGCCGATACAGGAAAGTCCCGTAGACAAAGCCGCTGCAAGATAACGCCATCCTTCCACACTGGCTTCTGCCGCTTCTCCGGCTGCCTGTACATTGCCGCTGAACAGTAAAATATCCGCCACCAGCACCGTTCCGAAAAAGAAAAACAAATTGCTGGCCAACGCCGCCTTAAATCCGCCCTCTTTCCGCTTGCTCAGTAAGAATCCGCCCACCGGAATTATCATGCTGCAAAGTAAAATCACCACTAATATAATTTTCGTTACCATTTTCCTATCCTCCTGTTAAACAATCAATTCTGTTATCTCTCTTCCTGTTTTCTGAATGGAACAAAAGGTTTTCCATCCCCTGTATAAAAACGGCTGAACATCTCATAGTACTCCAGACGAAGCACCTGAATTCCCACAACCAGCCCCTCCAGGCCGGCCACAAGGGCATTCCCCAGTATAATAATCACCCAGTTGGGATTTCCTTTCTCCAGGCCGGCAAGGGTCATTACCACGCCCATCATGCCCGCATGGCTTAAGGCAAAGGCCCCCACACGCACAAAAGAAATGGTGTTGGTGGCGTAACTGAGAACCACGTCAAAGCCTTCCACCAAAGCCTCCACGAAAAACATCACCTTACTGCCCTCCGGAAACAGGCTGCCTTTCTTCTCAATAAAATGGCTTAAAGGCTCTTTCAGCAATATTGCAATCAGCGGAACGCCCACTGCCGTTCCAATCAGGAGCGTTGCCGGCAGGCCGTGCCCGGCAGCAAAGAGCAGAACGCAGAAAAACACAAATCCATAGCAGATTAATCCTGCCAGTCCGCTCTGGTGAAACAGAAGCCTTCCGTATTGTCTGGCGCGGACGGCATTGATCATATTCAATACCATCGCCACCAGTATCAGCACTCCGCCAAATCCAATGGCAAGCATCAGCGTATTCATAATATTGTCCATGGGCTTCATCCACAGCGCCGGAATCATTTCTTCAAATCCAAAGAAGCTTCCGTACAGGAACCCGAAAATTACAGACCAGACGCCGGCCACGCCCACAATTCCTGCCAGCCGTATGTGTTTAATCCTGTAAAGCAGGATTCCTCCCGCTAACAAACATGCCCCCTGTCCCACATCTCCGAACATTACGCCGAACATAAAGGTATAGGTCAGCGCAATAAACAGGGTGGGGTCCATCTCGTTGTAGCCGGGCAGCCCGTACATTTCCACAAACATTTCAAAAGGCTTTAATATCTTCGGATTCTTCAGCCTGGTGGGAGGCTTGCTGTCTAAGTCATCCCCCGGCTCCTCCTCCACACAGTTGATATGTTCATCCATGGCAATTTCCCGCTGAAGCTGTTCTGCATCCTTCCTGGCCATCCATCCATACAGGATATAGTGCTCAATGCCGTCCTCCCTGGCTCTGGTGCAGGCTGCATATTTGCGGATTTCAAAATTGTCACAATAGCTTTTCAGACATTCGCAGGCTGCCAGAATCTCCTGCTCTTTGTCCTTCACCAGCTCTACCGCCTGCAGCTTTAAGCTTTCCAATTTCTGCTGATAGTTCTGCAGAAGCTCCCTGGCCTGTTCAAATGCCTGTCTGGGGGTGTCCTCCAGATTATCCGGCACCTGAATCGCTTCAAAATGAAACGAAGCATAGACGGCTTCAATCTCCACCAGATGGGTATGGGGTACAAAGTAAACACCCCAGACATATTCGCTGTCGTTGTTGCACTCATAAAACAGCGTGTAGGGGTTATGAAACACATACTGCTCCACTTTATGGTAATTCTCCACTTTGATTTTGCCAAACTGATAATCAATAAAATGGAAATCCCGCAGCTTGCAGAGTTCAAAATCCAGGCCGATAAAGGGGGCGATCTCCGCCATCCATTCTTTCAGTTCCCGCTGCTTTTCCTGCACCTCTTCCTGCTGTTTTAACACATCCGCCAACTGTTCGTGGGCTGCAAAAATAATTTCCCGGGCCTGCTCTGCCGTCACCTCCAGATCCGTTTTCCTTGAGACTTCCAGATATTGCTTTAATTCTTCCCCCTTCTGGGCGGCTTCCCTGTACAGATTTGTTTCCACAAAAGGCCGTACATTTTTTAAATTGTTCAGGCTTGTCATTGCATTTTCAAAATGAATGTCATATTTATTCAAATACAGCTTCACCACCCGGTCAATATCATTTTTGGGACCGGTAATATGCAACAACTTCATTTTCTCAATCAATGCTTCCTCCTCCAATCCTCCTGTATTCTTATTTCATTCATATTATAATGAGTTTCCGAAGCTCCCTGGCCGGAACCTGATACCGTATCCCCTCCAGAGCGGTGGTAAGACGTTCGATTTCCTGTTCCTTTTCATAAAAATAATAAAACACCGGAGCCATGGAAGCCGGATATTTCCGGCAGATTCTCTGATACATTTTCTTCATCACCTGATGATAGGAAATCTCATCCTGCATCTTCACCAGTGCATCCCTGCCTTTAAAATACATCGTATTTCCCAGAATCCGACAGAACTCTTCCGTCTGTTCCGTCTCTAAAAGCCTCTGTTTCTCAGTTCTTTTTAATTTGTAGTTCAGCGGAATCAGCATCTTGGCCGTTTCCTCCGGTTTCTGGCGGAAAAATTCCTTTCCCCGGTACATCCACATAATATTCAGCCAGTCCGCCTGGGTGCCGAACACCTCCCAAAGCACCTGCTTCATCTGGCTTTCGGAAAATTTAACAATCTGCTTCCACACTTCTGTAAAATAGGAGTTCTCTATCTTAGGAACTCCGTCGCCAAACTGAAGCTGGGGTAAATACAGCGCCAGGGCCTTCCTTTGCTGCTCGTTCCCAAACCGGTACAGCTTCTGGTAATCCTCCAGAATGGAAGTATGAATCAGCTCCTCTACCTGTCCCCGATGCCGGATATCCTCCCGTCCCCCGTAAATCTTCCCGTAGCTTTCCTGCTCCCGGAGAAAATCAATGGTTTCAGGAACTGTCTGGAATTCCGTAATCCGTTCAAAATCTTCTTTCTTCAGCAGCCGGCTGCGCATGGCTCTCGTCTTGGTGATCAGCCCGCTGTACTGCAGTAATTCTCCGGCCATAAGCTACACCTCTGTGATCTTTTCTACCATCTGTTCCGCAATCTGATCCAGGTTCTTTTCACACCTCTCATTCAGCTGCGTGATCCGCTCCTGATTCTTCTTCACAACCGCTTCCAGTTCCTCCTCTGTCTGAGTCTCCAGCTGAGAGCGCAGAATGGTAAGCCTGCCTTCTAATTCTCTTTCCAGTTCTGTTACGCAGTCCTCCTTCTGCTTCCTGCTCCTCTCTGTCAATTCCTGTTTCTTTCTGGCGGCATTCTCCATAATCTGCCCCGCCTGCTCTTCTATTTCATAAAGCCCCATTATAATTTCATTCATTGTACCCATCTTCCTTCCTAAAATACAGCCGCACTGCAAACTGCTGCTCCTTCACGCCGCTTGCCATACGAAATGACAGGGATTTTGCAAGCTCTTTCATGAAGCTTATCAGTAAATTCCGGACTTTCACATTCCGGATCTTATAGCTTTTCTCTCCCGGAGGATGCTGACAGAACATCCGCATGACATATACCGGCCCCTCTTTTTCAACCAGTATCACGGTGAGGTAAGTATGAAACATCTGCTGACACAGATAGCCCCCTAAAAACATTCCGTAAGCCATCCGGGGCAGAATCTCCCGGGGCACTTCTTCTCCGGTTTTATTCTTAATCTGCAGCACGCATCCTTCCTCCGGATAACTGAACCGGATCTGCAGATACTTTCTGTGAAATTGCCAGTCATGCTCCTCAAACATATAATAACGCATAAATTCCTGCAGAAGCTCCTCGCAGGCGGAGGCGGCAAAATCAGCCTCCGAGCCGTTTATTTCATTCATCTCCGAATTCAGGTTTCCCCGGATTATGCCTGAAGCCGCATGGTAAATGCCTCTGTATTTTCTCTTTTTCTCCTCCAGTTTCTCAGAAAACCGCTGACACACTTCCTCCAAACGCGACAGTTCCTGGCCCATTTTCCTGAGCCGCAGTTCTTCTCTTTCCAATTCTCTGTGGTATTCCAATGCCTGCTGAATGGGATTTACAAGATCCTCCGGCAAAAAAAACGGTTTCAAAATTAATTTATAAATTCTGACACGGTTAAAAATCTCCAGAGTCTCGGCAACACTGTCCATCTGTGTCATGGCGATTCTCACCGTGGAAGGCGAAATCATTTCCGCCATATCAAAGACTTCTTTACCTGACATTATCGGCATTTCCAGTTCACTGATCAGCACTGCTGCCGAATGGTTCTTCAAATAATCCAGGGCTTTCTCCGGATACTGGAAAAACTCGCAGTCTATCTGCGACCTGGAAGCCTCCAGCATCCGCCGGTATCCTTCAATGTTTTTACTTTCATGATCCAGAATCACTACTGTATTCACAACCTGCCTCCCTTCGGGGAACCAAACAGTCCCCTATTCTGCTCCGTCGTCCTTTTCTCGCTGCCTATCATTATATCAGAATATATTAAATTTTTCAAAATTTTTTTCGAAACATTGCGAAACACATACAAGCAGCCCACATATGATACATTGTAATCAAAATATTGGAGGATTTGAACATGAGTGATTTAGCTGCTACAAACTGTGGATGCGGATGCGAAGGAAATAACAACGGAGGATGCTCTTCCATTATCTGGTTAATTATCCTGCTTTGCTGCTGCGGCGGCGGATGCGGAAACGGCGGTTTCTTCGGCGGAAACGACGGATGCGGATGCGGCGGCGGAAACAGCTGCCTGTGGATTATCCTGCTTCTCTTCTGCTGCGGCGGAAACAGCAATGGATTCGGCGGCGGCTTCTGCTGCTAATCCCCACTGGAATTTTTCTTTCCTTCCACCAAAAAGACGGAACCGGCGCAATGCGCCGGCTCCGTCTTTTTCTCTATCCCTTGGCTTGCACCGCCCAATTTCCATTTCTCCTACTTTTCCAGTATAAACTGTCCCACAAGTTCATCCAGAATCTGAGCCTGCGCCGACAATTCCTCACTGGTGGCGGAAGCTTCCTCAGCAGTGGCCGCATTGCTCTGCACCACTTCTGAAATCTGGTTAATGCCCAGTTCCGCCTGATGCATTGCCTCACTCTGATCTTCTACCATTCCCTTTAAATTTTTGGAAAAATCTGCAATCTGCTTAATGCCGTCCACCACAGAAGCAATGGCGTTGGAAGCCCGCTCTGCCGCCCGGTTTCCTTCTGTCACTTCCCGGATGGAGCCTTCAATCAGTTCTCTTGTATCTACCGCCGCCTGTGCGCTCTGATCTGCCAGTTGCCGAATCTGGTCTGCCACTACTGCAAAGCCCCGGCCGGACTCTCCGGCTCTGGCAGCCTCAATGGAAGCGTTTAAAGACAGCAGATTTGTCTGGGCCGCAATGGATTCAATTTCAGAAATAATATCCCCAATCCGCGTAGAAGCGTCGTTGATCCGCTGCATTGCCGCCATCATGGTATCCATTTCTTCCCGGCTGTTATCTGCCTCATTGGCATAATGCTGGGCTTTCATGTAAGATTCCCCTGCACTCTCCGCACTCTTTTCCATGGTAACTGCAATGTCAGAAATGGTCGCATGAAGCTCCTGCACTGCCTGAGCCTGCTCCGTTGCCCCTTCTGCAAGGCTCTGGGACGCTGTAGCCAAATCCCCGGAACCAATGGATACATGCTCTGAAGCCTCTCCGATGGATATAAGCGTCTGGGTCATCTGTTCCCGCAAGCTGTACATGGATTCATATAATTTACCAAAATCTCCGGTATATCTGTCAGAAGCGTTGGACTGAACTGCATAGTTTCCTCCTGCCATCTGTCCCAGAACTTCATCAATGTCGTGAATAATCACATTCAGATTATCGGCCATCTCTGTGGCGTCCTTCTCCATATGCTCCACCTCGTCCCCGGTTTCAACCAGCGGAAACGGAGAAGAAAGGTCGCCGGTTGCAAAGGTTTTCAGACGGCTTCCCAGTTTTCCAAGAGGTTCTGAAATCCTGACAGCAATGCTCTTTCCAATCTTTGTGGAAAAGACAATTGCAACAACTGCTGCCGCTACCATCGCAGCCGCCAGAACCCAGCCTGTAGTATTCAAAATTACAGACAGACGGTTTCCTTCCTTTACCTTCACGTTCAAAAGCTCTTCCAGCTTTATGTAGATACTGTTATAAACGTCTGCCAGTTCACCCAGCGCAATATCCTGAGCCTGTTTGCAAAGCTCCCGATCCGTGGTTGCGCCGATATCCATGATCTCCTGATCCAGCTTCCAATATGTTTCCAGTTCAGCCTTAATCTCATCATAAGTCTTTCTGCCTTCAGCTGAAACAATTGTATTTTCAATCAAGGCAAAATTTTCTTCAAATGCCACCTTGCTTTGTTCATGCTGCTCCACCACTGCGGCAATGGCATCCGGATCACCATATCCAATGGCTGCCCGAAGAGACGACCTCAAATCTGCAAATTCGAACATCGTCTTGCCGATATCCCCCTGAGCAAAACCATAATTGTGCAATGCATAAGAATACCTGTTCGATACCACCAGCACCGCAATCAATCCTAATAATGCTACTGCCACTGTAATTGCTGACACCTTCGCAAAAGATTTGGTAAGCCTCTTTTCAATGCCTGCCTGTTGTACATTCATTCCTCAATCCTTCCTTTCTCCCTGCTCTTCAAATGCTTTCGCCGACAATCCGGCTAACTGGGGCTGCCTGTCATCAGCGATAGTCCATCAAATAATATTATAACTCATTTATCAAAAGTCACAATACCTAAAAATACTTAAATTTTCCAATTTTCGATATATTTTTGCACAAAATTATGTTATTTTTGCACAATTTGCATAAAATGCTCGTTTTGGAACATACTTTGGTACTACAGCGGACAATCTATATTTCGATACGCAGGAACTGCCGGATTGGCCATGTCCAAATATAAAACGTTGGCTGTAGCACAAAATCCGTGTATTACTCCGGCGGTTAAATATCGCAGCAGATGGAGGTTGGGGAAAGTAAGACACTGTGATATTTAACCGCCGGAGTAATATTATTTTTTACAGAACGGTTCCGTCAGCTCCCCGGCCCCAGCCGGTTCTCCCGGGCCGCCGGTATGGATACTGCTCCCGGCCCTCCTGCCGGTTCTTAGGATTTCTTTCCGGATGCTCCTTTCTTCGGATGCACTCTTCATCTATCTCATAAACACTGTTTCCATCTATCACTAACCTTCCCACGGAATTCATCTCCTGAAATGTACTCCCTACTATTATACTCAGATGCACACTTATTTGCCAAATGATTTTCTGAAAATCACCTGAGGGCAAATCATGGAGACGGCGGGAATCTCCTGCCAAAAAGATGCGAAACGCCCCTTTTGTCATATCATCTGGCATTCTTACATAGATTAAAATAAAAAAGGTGAATGCAATGGAAGCGATTGATACACTGATTCAGGATAGGCACCTTGAAATGATAAAAGCTGCCATTCCCTATTTAGATAATTCCCGGCAGAGAAATATGGCAATGCTGGTCAAATTTATGGAATTGCAGCGAACCATGGCGCTGTTTCAGAATTCCGGAAATGATTTGCAGATGTGTTCGGAGGAAGAACGCAAAGACCCGGTGCAGATGCTGACTGCCATACGGGAATACTGCACAGACAGGGAAAAAGAAATGCTAGACAGCATCATCGGCTTTGCCCAGATGTTTTCCACCTATGAAACTCTGTTTACCGCAACTTAAACGCAGCCACAGAAAGGAAAATTATGAACCCACAGGACATATTAAACAACCCGCAGCTTCAGAAAAATATTTCTCCCGATAAACTTAAGCTGCTGATGGAGCTTGCCGCCAGTAATTCTGCTAATACCTCCTCTCCCCAGGCTATGGCGGAATCTTTGAAAAACGCCTCGGAAAGCGTAAAAAACCAGGGCATGGACTTCTCCTCCGCAGAGCGGGATATGATCATTGAGGTGCTGAAGCAGGGCATGCCGCCCCAGGAACAGCAGAAAGTGAATCTGCTGATGCAGATGATGAAAAATATGCGGAAATAAGCAAACAAGAAAAGCCCCTGCTGCAGCGCTTTCAATGCCGCAGCAGGGCAATATTTCTTACAGGCTCATAAACGATACATGAAAACCTGCTACCTTCCTTGTCCCACATATGTTCACGACTGGTTCAATGCCATTGAACTCTTAGGAAAACGCTGAACCAGCTCATAAGTATTTCCCTTTTTCTTCATGGCATAGTACCTGTTCTCATTTCTGAGTGATGTTTTCATCCAAAAGTATCTTCATTCGAACCCTTCCTGATATGGAACATCCAAAATTTCAATTACATATTCCATAGCTTCCCCCACTTCACGCTCTGTCAAATTATACTCCTCACAAATTTCAGAAATTGTCATTTCATCTTTGAAACAAGCCACAATCAGGCTGACCGGTATTCTTGTATTTTCAATTACAGGCATACCGCTTAATTTTTTCTCATCCATTTGAATTGACTGAAATTTCCTGGCGATTCTTTTAAAGTATTGTTCCATCTCTTGATAATTTGCGCTCGCGCTTTTTAAAAATATAATGCCATTTCCCATATTTTTATTATATGTTTCCTGTATCATATTTAAACATGGTTCGCATTCATTTTTGGCATTATAAGTATATTGAACCCTTTCTGGAAAAACCATTTCATAATCTTTCACAAACAATTCTGCCATATGTTTCTCCACTCCCTTCCAGCCACAAATAAAATATGAAAACACTTTCATACTTCAACGTACAAATTTTTCACTCTTCTCTCTCTTGTTCTATACTATCCATCATTTCTTTCAGCCCTGCCAACTTTTCTATCAATTCTCCCAGATCTCTTTTGGAAATTTCAAAGATACTGGAAATATCCTCATCATCTTTTTCTGCTATCATTTTTAGAATCGCTGAATTTGCTGCAATCTCTTTCGGGTTTTCTTCATTTCTATAACTTATAATCTGTGTTTCTAATAATTTAAAACAATTGATTTTGCTGTTTTTCTTAATATAGAGATGATTTTTTAAATCACTTTCTTTCGCATAAATTTCTTTTGCAATTTTCAAATCATCTTCTGGAATGCCTGTTCCTTCCTTGTCTTCTGCCAATTGTGCAATTATTTTTACAATGGAAAATACATATTCAACAAATTCTTTTTCTTTTAACTCCGGAAGCAAATCTTTCTTTTGAGGATCAACGCCAAGTGAAAATCCTGAAGTGTTCCAAACTATTTTAAGCAAACCGTCACTATAAGCATTCACTAACGCTTTTGCATATTCATTTTTCTTACTCATAAACCCGACACCTCTTCTCTAACGCACGTTTTTCCTGATTATACCATAATTATTTTTATCCCGCAATTCTTGCTTCCACATATAATTCATTTACGAAGCAGCGCAGAGATTACCAAAAATCCCTGCGCTGCTTCGCATAACCTATAAAAATTTTTATTATTTCATCACAATATTAATAATCCGTCCAGGAACATAAATCTCCTTCACCACAGTTTTGGTCAATTTATCTCCCAGCGCTTCTTTTCCGGCTGCAATGGCCGTATCCTTGTCCACATCCACCGGAAGGGTAACAGTTGCCCTGGTTTTCCCGTTGATCTGAACTGCCAGCTCTACGGTGTTTTCCACCGTTTTCGCTTCCTCATATTCCGGCCAGCCGCACTGGTAAACCCTGCCCTCATACCCGCAGGTCTGCCAGATTTCCTCTGTAATATGCGGCGCCACCGGATTTAAAAGAATCAGAAATGTCCGGAATTCTCCCCGGCTGATACTGCCTGCCTTGGAAAAATCGTTCAGCATGGACATCATGGCTGCAATGGCTGTATTGTATTTCAGGTTCTCATAATCAGAGCTTACCTTCTTGATTAACTGATGCATTCTGGTCTCAAATTCCGCCCGGTATCCGTCGCCGTCCACCAGAATATCCTGCAGCTTCCACACACGCTCCAAGAATCTGCGGCAGCCCTTTACGCCGTTTTCCGACCAGGAAGCGCTCAAATCAAAGGCGCCGATAAACATCTCATAAGTCCGAAGGGTGTCTGCGCCGTAGTCCATAACGATATCGTCAGGATTTACCACATTTCCGCGGGATTTAGACATTTTTTCCCCGTTTTCCCCAAGGATCATGCCGTGGGACGTCCGCTTCTGATATGGTTCGGGTGTGGGTACTATGCCCTTGTCATAGAGGAACTTATGCCAGAATCTGGAATACAAAAGATGCAGGGTGGTATGCTCCATCCCGCCGTTGTACCAGTCCACCGGAAGCCAGTATTTCAGCGCTTCTTCACTTGCAAGGGCTTCTTTGTTCTTGGGATCGGTATAACGCAGGAAATACCAGGAAGAGCCTGCCCACTGGGGCATGGTGTCCGTCTCCCGTTTTGCCGGCCCGCCGCAGCAGGGACATGTGGTATTCACCCAGTCTGTAATAGCAGCCAGAGGCGATTCTCCGTTATCCGTAGGCATATAGCTGTCCACTTCGGGAAGCTGCAGGGGAAGCTCGCTTTCCGGCAATGCCACATAGCCGCATTTCTCACAGTTTACAATGGGAATGGGCTCGCCCCAGTAACGCTGACGGGAAAATACCCAGTCGCGGAGTTTGAAATTGGTCTTGCCCTTTCCAATCTTCCTCTCTTCCAGAAATTCGATGATTTTCTTCTTGGCCTCTGCCACTTCCAGGCCGTCCAGAAATCCGGAATTTACCAGTTTGCCTGTGGCAACGTCTGTATAGGCTTCTTTCTGCACGTCCTCGCCGCCTGCCACTACTTCGATAATGGGAAGGCCGAACTTGGCTGCAAATTCCCAGTCACGGGTATCATGGGCCGGAACTGCCATAATCGCTCCCGTTCCATAGCTCATTAATACATAATCTGACACCCAGATTGGAATTTCCGCATCATTGACCGGATCAACGGCCCGCAGCCCGTCTATCTCCACGCCTGTTTTCTCTTTTGCCAGTTCCGAACGCTCAAAGTCAGATTTTCTGGCGGCCTGTTCCTGATAAGCCGCAATCTCATCCCAGTTTTTAATTTCACTTTTATATTTCTCTAAAATGGGATGCTCCGGGGACACTACCATATAAGTTGCTCCAAACAGGGTGTCCGGCCTGGTGGTATATACGGTGAGTTTGTCCTCTTTTCCTGCAATCCGAAAATCCACTTCCGCTCCCTGGCTCTTGCCGATCCAGTTCTTCTGGGAAACCTTTACCCGTTCAATATAGTCCACATCATTTAAGCCCTCCAGAAGCTTTTCCGCATATTCGGTAATTTTCAGCATCCACTGGCTCTTCACCTTGCGTACCACAGGCGCGCCGCACCGTTCGCAGACGCCGTTCACCACTTCCTCATTGGCAAGTCCCACCTTGCAGGAGGTGCACCAGTTAATGGGCATCTCGGTCTTGTAAGCCAGACCTTCCTGGAATAATTTCAGGAAAATCCACTGGGTCCAATGGTAATATTCCGGATCTGTGGTATTCACTTCCCGCTCCCAGTCAAAGGAATATCCCAGAGCGTGAAGCTGACCTTTAAAACGCTCCACATTGTTCTCTGTCACAACCTTCGGGTGGATCTTATTCTTGATTGCGTAATTCTCTGTGGGAAGCCCGAATGCATCCCATCCCATGGGATAAAGTACGTTGTAGCCCTGCATTCTGCGTTTTCTCGCCACAATGTCAAGGGCTGTATAGGGGCGGGGATGTCCCACATGAAGTCCCTGTCCGGATGGGTAGGGAAATTCTACCAATGCATAGTATTTCGGCTTGGAATAATCCTCCGCAGCAGCAAAAGCCTTTTCTTCCTCCCATATCTTCTGCCACTTTTCTTCCAAAGCTCTGTGATTGTACGGTGCTGCCATTTGATATCCTCCTAAATTTCAATCAATCCTAATCTAATTCTTCTAAAATTTTATCACATCAAAGATATTTGTCAAGAATCCCTGCACGCTTTTTGATTTCCCATCATATTAATATATAGAAACATCTTGTCACCGCCCGGCGGGAAAATAACCTGCCAGCTGCTCTATTTAAGAGACAGGGGCAAAGATTCAGGAGATTATTATGGCAAATTATGAAATAGATACGGTATTCACAGAAGATTCTTATGAAAATCCAGGCAGATTTTTTATGGAAATCGCCCTGACCCAGATGCCTGACGCCTATGCAGAACTTACGGGAAATCCCGGAACCGGAGAGATTACCGGTATGGTCCGCTTTTATTCCGTCGGCGCCGGCGTTTTGGTAAATGCGGAAGTTTACGGCCTGCCTGCAGGCACAAATCCCTGCAGCTCAGATATTTTCGGCTTCCACATTCACGAGGGCCATTCCTGCAGCGGAACGGCAGAGGACCCTTATGCCAATGCCGGCTCTCATTTTAATCCGGCCCTCTGTCCCCATCCGGCCCATGAGGGCGATTTGCCGCCTCTGTTCGGCAATAACGGCACCGCCTGGATGATGTATTCCACCGATCGGTTTTCCATTTCTGAAATTATCGGAAAAACAGTGATTATACACAGCGGTGTGGATGATTTTTCCAGTCAGCCTGCAGGAAATGCCGGCGCAAAGATAGCCTGCGGAACCATACAGGCAGTCTGATCTGCCAAAACGGGCCTGCAGGAGAAATTTCCGCTCCTGCAGACCCGTATATTCTGTATTGGTCAATCGACAATTCTTATAGCTGCGCCAGCTTAAACATTTCTATCATGTCGTTTAATTCGATTGCCTGCGCCGATAATTCCTCACTGGTTGCAGAACTCTGTTCCGCTGCCGCAGAATTAGACTGAACCACCTCTGAAATCTGTTCTATTGCCTGGTTGATTTGCTGCATTGCGCCATTTTGCTGACTGGAATTGTCCGCCACTTCTTCCACGGCTTTCACAATCTCTGAAATTCCATTGATGATTGCCTGCAAAGCCTGGGCTGTTTCGTCTGCGATTCTGTTGCCGCTTTCCACTTCGCTGTTTGCAGTCTCTATCAATCTTCTGGTATCTTCCACTGCCTCTGAGCTCTGACTTGCCAGATGCCCGATTTCCCCGGCCACCACAGCAAAACCCCGGCCGGCTTCACCGGCTCTGGCCGCTTCGATGGAAGCATTCAAAGACAGGAGACTGGTCTGATCTGCAATGGCTTCAATGGTCTGTATTATATTGGCAATCTCCAGAGAAGCGGCATTGATTTTACTCATTGCCCGGGTCATCTCCATGATATGCTCATTGCCTTCTCTGGCCTGTTTTCCAATTTCATCTGCTTTCCTGCTGGTGGCAACGGCATTTCTGGTATTCTGTTCCACCTGCTCTGCCAGATTATTGACTGTGGCAAGAAGTTCTTCAATGGAAGCCGCCTGATCCGTAGCTCCCTCTGCCAGCGCCTGGCCGCTTTCCGCCATCTGGTTAGAGCCAAGTCCCACCTGATCGGCAGATTCCCGAATATGCCCCAGAGTACCGCTTAAGGAGTGATTAATCCTGCGGACTGCCAGAAGGATTTCCTCAAAATCTCCCACATAGGAATCTGTCGCCCTGGAATGGACGTCAAAATTATTCTCTGCCATCTCTCCCAGCAGATATTTGATGTCTGTAATCATCTTACCAACTTCTGCCACAATCACTCCGGTTGCCTCTGCCAAAACTTTAGTTTCATCTTCAGAGGTAATGGCCGGGATATCCGAATGCAAATCTCCTCTGGCCAGTTCCTTCAGACGCTCCGCGCAGAGCCGGATAGGCGCGCCGATGCTTTCCGCCAGTTTTCTGACAATACTCCATGCAATGACAATGGTAACGAGCACAATGGCAATCGTCAGAATAATTCCAAAAACTGTCTCCCGGTTAAAATCTGAAAGAGGAGCCGTGATGGCAATGCTCCAGCCGTCGCTGTTTTCCACAGGAGCATAGGCCATAATCTTTTTCACGCCGTCGTAACGGTACATGCCAAAGCCAATTCCCCCTGCAATCATCTTCTTCTCCAGCTTCGCCAGAGCCTTCAGCCTGGAATCCTTCTCAGCATCTTTGATGGAATTGTCCCGTTTCTCCACCAGCTCCATATTTTCGTGGGCAATCACCGCGCCTTCTTTGTCTATCATATACGCATAGCCATGCTCGCTGACACTGGTAGACTTCATGATATCATTTAAAAATGTCTCTTCTGGAACCAGATACACTACGCCTATCACCTGGGTTCCCGAGATTCCGCCTTCCCATATGGGCGCTGCGATAATGGTGGTCATACTCCCTGTGGTCTTGCTGACAATCGGTTCTGAGACACAGGACTGTCCTCCCATTGCGGTTTTAAAATATTCCCTGTCACTGTAATCCTCACCTGTGAAAATACTGATGCCGTTTTTATCCAGGATATTCCCACGTATCAGGTCATTCGCCTCCACACGTTCATCAATAATCCGCTGTTTTTCCTCCAGCGTCACATCCTCCCTGGCAATACGCGCCGTCACTCCCAGATCTTCCGCAAGGTTGCGGTATGAGGTCATTTCCCATTCCACACGCTCGGAAGCCACTTTCGCGGTAGCCGCCATATTATGGCTCAGTGTGGAGTTGGTGCTGTGATTATTCAGTATGCTGGCAATAATTCCCAGAAGCGCCAACGGCAGGATTATCAGCGCCAGTACTGATATGGTAATCTTTCCCTGGATCGTCTCACGGTACAGACGCTTTGCCTCCTGTATACTGATAATCTTTTTACTCTTCGCCGTATGTTCTTTCTTTTTTGATTTCATACGGTCCACCCTTCTTTCATCTCAATTTCCGTCTGCTTAATCATCGCCGTTCTCAAGCTTATTGGCTCTCGCTGCAATTTCTTTTTCCTGAATATCAGAAGGAGCCTGTTCATAACGGGCAAATTCATAGGAGAACAGTCCGCTTCCGCCTGTCATGGAACGCAGATCTGTCATATATCCGTAAATCTCCATGTACGGAACGTCTGCCGCAATCTCTGTCTTACCGGTTTCTGCCGGATTCATTCCCAGTACGCGGCCCCGGCGCTTGTTCAAATCTCCCATTACATCGCCGGTATATTTATCCGGAACCACCACCTTCATGGTTGCGATAGGCTCTAACAATACAGGAGAAGCCTCCATCATTCCCTTCTTAAAGGCCTGGATGGTCGCCATCTTAAAGGCCATCTCGGAAGAATCCACCGGATGGTACGATCCATCGTAAAGAACTGCTTTTACGCCCACCACCGGATATGCCGCCATAGGCCCTTTCAATACAGATTCCTGCAGGCCCTTCTCCACGGCCGGGAAATAATTCTTGGGTACGGCGCCGCCTACCACCTGCTGTTCAAAGGTATAAGCTGTCTCCAGATCCCCGCTTGGCTCAAAGGTCATCTTTACATGTCCGTACTGTCCGTGTCCGCCGGACTGCTTTTTATATTTGTACTCAACGTCAGATTTCTTGCGGATCGTCTCCCGGAACGCAATTTTCGGCCTGCTCAGTTCAATATCCACTTTATAGCGTTCCGCCAGTTTGCTGACCACCACTTCCAGATGCTGATCGCCGATGCCGTAAATCAATGTCTGTCCGTTGGCGCTGTCATTTTCTGTTTTCAGGGTCAGATCCTCCTGCATCAATTTCTGCAACGCCTGGGAAATCTTATCCTCGTCTCCCTTCTTCTTTGCCTTATAGCGCATGTAGGTATAGGGAACAGAAATCTGAGTCTTTCCGTAAATTACAGGCGCAGCCTTAGTGGACAGGGTATCTCCGGTGGAAACCTTGGTCAGCTTAGCCAGGGCTCCGATATCTCCCGCATGAAGCTCCTTCACCTCAATGGGCTTATTGGCGCGCATCACATAGATCTTGCCGATCTTATCATCCATGTTCTTCTCAGAATTGAACAGTACATCATCGGTTTTCAGAACGCCGGAATTCACCTTAACCAGTGAATATTTTCCGATAAAGGGATCGGCAATGGTCTTAAATATGTAAGCGCTCTTTGGTTTTGCGATATCGTAATCTCCGTCGAAGGCTTCGTTGGTCTTCATATTGACGCCCTTGCAGGGACGCTTCTCCGGACTCGGCAGATATTTGAGAATATCATCCAACAGGGTATACACGCCCTGCACCAGCGTACTGGAACCCATGGAAACCGGAACAATGCTTCCGTCCACCACATTGGTGCGCAGTGCGGAGCGAATCTCAAATTCAGAAAATTCTTCCCCGGCAAAATAGCGATCCATAAATTCCTCGCTGGTCTCTGCCACTGCTTCCATCAGCGCTTCCCGGCACAGCTCCAGGTTCGCTTTGGAATATTCGGGAATCTCCGTTTCCACCACCTTGCCCTTGTCATCCCAGCGGTTTCCGGTCTGGGCCACAACATTGACATATCCCACAAACTTTTCATTTTCACGGATGGGAAGATGGAACGGCGCAATCCGCTTGCCGTACATCTCCTGTAAATCTGTCACTACCTGGCGGAAACTTGCATTGTCGTCATCCATTTCTGTTACAAATACCATTCTTGGAATCTTGTATTTCTCACAGATATCCCATGCCTTCTGGGTTCCCACTTCAATTCCGCTCTTGCCGGACACCACGATAATTGCAGCATCCGCCACACTGACCGCTTCTTCCACTTCCCCGACGAATCCAAAGTAGCCGGGCGTATCCAGTATATTGATCTTGGTATCCTCCCAGATAATTGGAACTACGGAAGTATTAACAGAAAAGAGCCGTTTGGTTTCTTCTTTATCATAATCGCTTAAGGTATTTCCATCACTGATTTTCCCCATGCGGTTTGTGATGCCGGACAGATATGCCATCGCTTCCACCAGAGTTGTTTTCCCGCTTCCGCCATGTCCCAGAAGTGCCACGTTTCTTATCTTGTCAGTTGTATAAACGTTCATATGAATTCCTCCAATACAAGTATATTTTATGATGTATATATTCTACTAAAATTTTGGGAATAATACAACCTTTTTATTCAACATTTACAAATCTGTTAAAAATCCTCCGATTTTCCTGTTGCTTTTTCACTTCAACGCACAAAAGCATTGACTTTTTTTTCTGTATCCTTTATGATAAAGTACATTGAACGTTTTACATCACAAACACGCAATCCTGCGCATTTCACGGTACGGGCAGGAATTGATTACAGTTTTACAGGAAAGGAATTTCTACATATGAAGCCTGAAAAAATCGGTTTTATCGGCCTGGGTCTAATTGGCGGCTCCATCGCCAAAACCATTCACCGGATTTATCCGGAGCTTACATTAATTGCATATGATTTGGATCAAGATTCTCTGGCCCTGGCTCTGGAAGAGGGAGTCATTGACGAAGCCTGTGAGGGTTTGACCGAATCCTTTGCCGGCTGCCGTTATATTTTCCTCTGCGCCCCGGTGCAGAAAAATACGGATTTTCTGGAAAAATTATCTGCGTTCGCCGGGGAAAACTGCACCATCACCGATGTGGGCAGCGTGAAATCCGCCATCCATCAGGAAATCGCCCGCACCTCTTTCGCCCCTTATTTTATTGGAGGGCATCCGATGGCCGGTTCTGAGAAAAGCGGCTATTCCCATGCCACCGCTTATCTGTTGGAAAATGTATACTATATTATAACGCCCAGTCCCAAAGCGGCTCCGGCGTCTGTGCAGGAATTCCGGGACTTTATCCGCTCCCTGGGCGCGCTTCCCATTGTACTGGATTACCAGGAGCATGATTTCATCACGGCGGCAGTCAGCCATCTGCCCCATATTCTGGCTTCCAGTCTGGTGAATCTGGTAAAAAATTTAGACAATGACAAAGAAATTATGAAACAGGTAGCCGCCGGCGGCTTTAAGGATATTACAAGAATTGCTTCCTCCTCCCCTGTGATGTGGCAGCAGATCTGCCTCACCAACCAACAGCAGATTTTAAAGCTCCTGGATGCATTTACGGCCTCCCTGGAAGAAACCAGAGACGCCGTTGCCTCCTCTGAGGGGGACAGTCTGTTTGATTTTTTCCAGACTGCCAAGGATTACCGGGATTCCCTTCCGCTTACAAGCTCCGGTTCCCTGCCAAAAATCTACGAGCTTTACTGCGATATGGTGGATGAAGCGGGCGGAATTGCGGCCCTTGCCACAATCCTGGGCACCAGTCAGATCAGCATTAAAAATATCGGAATTATCCACAACCGGGAATTCCAGGAAGGCGTTCTCCACATAGAATTCTATGATCAGGACGCTCTGGACAAAGCCCTTGTGCTGCTGAGAAAATATCACTATACCTTATATGAAAGATAGATATTGTGAAAACGAAAGGAACTGATGATTCATGGAACTTACAAGAAAACATTCATTTCATGGGGAACTTACCGTTCCCGGCGATAAATCCATTTCCCACCGGGGCATTATGTTCGGCGCCATTTCCAACGGGCTGACAGAAGTTACGAATTTTCTCCAGGGGGCGGACTGCCTTTCCACCATTGCCTGTTTCCGGCAGCTCGGCATTGAGATTGAAAATGACGGCTCCCGGGTTCTGGTTCACGGAAAAGGGCTCCACGGCCTGAAAGGCTCTGAACAGGTATTGGATGTGGGCAACAGCGGTACTACCCTGCGGCTGATTTCCGGTATCCTTGCCGGCCAGTCTTTTCAAAGCACTTTAAATGGAGACGCCTCCATCCGGAAACGTCCCATGAAGCGGATTTTCAAGCCTCTGTCTGAAATGGGCGCAAGATTTCAGTGCTGGGACGCCATGCATTTTCCGGAGCATCCGGCCAAATCCAGTTCCGACTGCGCGCCTTTCACCATTCAGGGCGGCAGTTTAAGGCATATCCATTACCAGTCCCCCATTGCCTCCGCCCAGGTAAAATCCTCCATTCTTCTGGCAGGGCTTTACGCAGACGGCATTACCAGGGTAACGGAGCCTGTTCTGTCCCGAAACCACACGGAACTGATGCTTGCCGGCTTCGGGGCAAACATTGTTTCAACAGAAACTACCGCTGC
This sequence comes from Petralouisia sp., assembly GCF_056822245.1. Classification (NCBI taxonomy): domain Bacteria; kingdom Bacillati; phylum Bacillota; class Clostridia; order Lachnospirales; family Lachnospiraceae; genus Petralouisia; species Petralouisia sp. Next base: position 67,051 of record NZ_JBQIOP010000016.1, read on the forward strand.
CGTGTGGCCGGAGCCTGTCTTAGAGGGACAATCCATCTGCGTACCCGGGGACATCTCTTCCGCCGCTTATTTTATCGCACTGGGACTGATCAGCCCCAATTCTGAATTTCTGATTCAAAATGTAGGGGTGAATCCTACCCGAAACGGCATCTTAAGAGCTGCTCTCGCCATGGGCGGAAACCTGACCCTTTTGAATGAGCGCACTGTTTCCGGAGAGCCTGTTGCAGATATTCTGGTAAAATCCAGCAGTCTTCACGGCACTGTGGTTGAGGGAGAGCTTATCCCCACACTGATTGACGAGCTTCCTGTGATTGCAGTTATGGCGGCTTTTGCAGAAGGCGAGACTGTCATCAAAGACGCCCAGGAGTTAAAGGTAAAGGAATCTGACCGGATTGCTTCTGTCACAGAGAATTTAACGGCTATGGGAGCTGACGCCCTTCCAGCCTGGGACGGAATGATCATCCGCGGCGGCAGGGCAATCCACGGCGCACGGATTCATACCTACGGAGATCACCGGATTGCCATGGCTTTTGCAGTTGCAGGGCTGAATGCGGACGGAGTCACCAGCTTCGATGAGGAACAGTGCGTGGCGGTTTCTTATCCTTCTTTCTACGAAGATATTAATAAATTGCTGGCTTAGCGCATGTTTGCGTTTTTCATACTTTATACCAGGGTAATATCTCTGACATAATACACATACAAACACATAAGAAACCGCAGCGAACAGAAAGCAGGTGATAATATGTTATTGGAAGAACAACAGGAAGCAGCAAAAGTAAAATTAGCAAGTTTCGGCATTGATTATTCTGATCTGGAATTCTAAAATATTATTATGCTTTGGAATATTTTCGGACATGTGCAGAGCGGGGCTGCCGCATTAAGAAGTAAATACTATATCTTGTATATTTACTTCTTAATGCGGCAGCCCCAATTTGTTATTTTTACTAACCAACGCGTATTCAGCCCGGCGCTCCGACACACAGGCCCAACTCTTATTCCTCCTCTATCGGCTTCCACGCCTGCCCGAACTTCACGTCCCGAAACAGGGCCGCAAGTCCGGTGATCTGCTTTAACCGCAGGATCTCATCTTTGCTCATTCCCATGTGCTTGGCAATCCAGGCGTCAGATCTTCCGATTTCATGAAGCTCTTTCACAATATTGCTCATCAGATCCACATCATGGCTTCCTCTGGCCCGGTTATGCCGAATGGTGCTCGCCATCCGGTTGGACAGGGATTTCTCAATGACAGTCACCGGAAGCATCCCGTGCTCCCTTTCATAGATGTCCTTATGCTCCTTCATCACCCGGTAACGGTGAAATCCGTCCACAATCACATATACATCCTTTTCTTTGGAGTAATAACAGACAATGGGCATGGTATAGCCGTCCTCCTTGATGCTGTCATACAACAGCCGCATTTCCGGCGGAGCCACCGCATTGGGATTGTAATCATTGGGGACAATCTTTTCGATGGGAATCGGCATTACTTTGTAAGCCGGGCTCTGGTATATTTTACTGCTCATTGGCAAATCCTCCGTATTTCTTCTTGATGGCGTTGATCTGCTCTTTTTCCCTGGCAGACAGGCCAAATCCCATGTATCTGCAAATATGATCATTTTTCAAAATACAATAGCACATTCGCTTCCAGCTTGGGATATCTTTGGTAGTTTTAATATCGTCGGTGTCATCCGGTATTTTTCCGGTAAAAATAATTCTGGAGCTTTTATTCACAGTATAATTGGAAATTCCGTTTCTCTGAATCTGATAGCCGTGATCCAAAAGCTCCTGAATGGTTTCCTCAGAAAGCCCTCCGCCGGTCTGATGCCAGAACTTCATGGACGTCCGGAATTTTTTCACATAATTATTCCGTATCCTCACCGGCAGCGTGTCCAGTAAAAACTTGGTGTAGGATTCCCAGGTGTGGCCCTCCGGCAGCTTGATATTCCGGTATGCCATAGCCTTTGACCTTGCATACACTGAGGCGAAATTGGCGCCCCGCACTCTTCCCACCAGTCTGGCCCAGATTTCCGGATCAATCACCCGGTACAGATTCAGGCTGTCTTTGGCGTAATCGTTAAAAGGCGATGCCACCCGCATCTGGCTTGGCTTTAACCCTGCCATATAATACAAGTCATACAGTTTATTATAGTCGTACCCAAATTGGAAATTCGCGGCCCACACATCGCTGTTGGTCCAGTCATACAGGGGCGAAGCGCACCAGACATCTTTAAACTGTTTGGAAATCCAGCATTCTCCCTTATAGCCGTATTTCCGGTTTAAAAATCCGCTGTAGCGCTGCATGGACTCCTCCGCCCGAATTCCCAGAAGGCAGACGGTGCTTTTTTTCCCATGCCGCTCCTTATAAAAACGCCCGAACTGTTTGGCCAGATTTTCCTGGGGCATCCGGTAATGGTAGTGATGAAAGGGATTTTCCATATTAATCACATAGGGGTGGCCGGGCATGGGCCGCACCCAGATATCCTTTTTCGTGTCATCCCAGGGATACCAGTACATCTCATAGCTGCTCACCGCCGTGCGGGTGGCCATGGGCAGACAGACCCAGAAAGGCTCCAGTTCCCGCTCCAGGCGCTGGAACGTCCGTTCCACATACTCGGTGGTCATTGTATACTGAGCTTCAAAATCCTGATGGAACAGCCCCACATTCCGATAAGGATAATACTTCCGCTTAAAATCCAGCAGCAGGTTCAGCAAAACCCCGCTGTCCTTCCCTCCGCTGAAAGATACATAAATATTTTCAAATTCCTCAAATAAAAAATGAAATCTCTTCTGAAGCGCCTCATAAACATTTTCTCTCTGATATTCCCGTACTCTCATGCTGTCACACACATCCTTGTTTTTCCAGAATTTTCCAGTTTCCCTACTATCATACTTCGAACAAAATATTTTTGCAACCTTTTTCCCGGTTCTGTTGACAGGCGCTCCTGCAAGGCATACAATAAATATACAGCTTTACTAAGCGCACCACACAGAAGGAGGTATTTTTACATGGCTAACATTTTAATCAGCCCGGGCAAATATGTTCAGGGCCCGGGGGAACTGAAGAAACTGGGGGAATATGCTGAAAAATACGGCAAAAAAGCCCTGATTCTGATCACAGCGTCAGGCTTTCAGAGAATCGGAGCAATTGTAGAAGGCAGCTTTTTGGGCAAAGAAGCTGCTGCGGAATTTGACTATTTCAACGGGGAATGCAGCAAAACAGAGATCGACCGGCTGCTGAACATTGCCAGGGACAAGGGCTGCGACATGATTATCGGCATCGGCGGAGGCAAGATTTTAGACACCGCCAAGGCGGTTGCTTTCCACAAATCTGTTCCTGTGCTGATCTGCCCCACCATTGCTTCCACAGACGCTCCCTGCAGCGCATTGTCCGTTATCTACACAGACGAAGGCGTCTTTGAAGAGTATCTGTTCCTTCCCGCCAACCCGAATCTGGTTCTGATGGACACGGAAATCATTGCCAAATCCCCCGTCCGTCTGACTGTATCCGGCATGGGCGACGCGCTTGCCACTTATTTCGAAGCAAGAGCCTGCAAAAACAGCGGGGCTGCCACTTGCGCCGGAGGACTTGCAACTTCTGCGGCAATGGCTCTGGCAGAACTGTGCTTCCACACCCTGATGGAGGAAGGCGTGAAGGCAAAACTGGCGCTGGAAGCAGGCGCATGCACTCCCGCGGCGGAAAAAATAATCGAAGCCAACACCCTTTTAAGCGGCATCGGCTTTGAAAGCGGCGGCCTGGCCGGCGCCCACGCCATCCACAACGGCCTGACGGTATTGGAAGAATGCCATTCCATGTATCATGGGGAAAAAGTGGCCTTCGGAACCATTACCCAGCTTGTACTGGAAAATGCTCCTGCCGATGAACTGGAAGATATCATTACATGGTGCATCGAACTGGGCCTGCCTGTCACATTAAAAGAACTGGGCGTAGAAGAAGTGACTGACGAAAAGATTATGGCGGTGGCTGCTGCAGCATGCGCAGAAACCGACACCTTACATAACATGCCCTTTGCAGTAACTCCGGAAACTGTAAGCTCCGCCATCAAAGCGGCAGACGCCTACGGACGTTATTATCTTGGAGAATAGCGGGTTCTGCGTTTCCGCAAAGAAACATGCAGGAAAATAGAAATTATTTACAATAATTTCTATTTTCCTGCAAGGATTCTGAAATCCGTACCGTATTATAGGTAGAGACACTACGTAGTATGTTTTATTTTGGGAGGAAATGCAAATGGGATTTTTTAAGAACTGGAAAAAAACTGCGGCGGCAGTCCTGGTTGCTTTTGTATGTATCGGAAGCTCTGTAACGCCTGTCATGGCTCATGGGCACCATGGCGGCGGACATCACGGCGGCGGAGGATATTCCAACTCTGGAACTTACTGCCCTTACCACCACTACAACCACCAGAATCCGCAAAGCTGTCAGAATTACTGCGGTTACCACAACTCCATTCATCAGAATGCGTCGGACTGCTCCAATTATTGTCCGTATCACCATTCTACCCATCAGAATCCGGCAGACTGCAAGAATTACTGCGGTTACCATCACACGATTCATGCAAATATTAAAAGCTGCAAGAATTACTGCTCTGTGCACAAAACCATTCACACCAGCCTCAAAAGCTGCAAGAATTATTGTCCGAAACACAAGACCATTCACAAGAGCATTAAGAGCTGCAAGAATTACTGCCCCACGCACAAGGTAATTCACAAGAACATCAAGAGCTGCAAGAATTACTGCTCTTACCACAAGGTAATTCACAAAAACATTAAAAACTGCAAGAATTACTGTGCAGCCCACAATAAAGTTCACATTAAAGGACGGATTCATACTGAGGTTTAAGTAAACTGAAAACGGCGCTGCCGGGAAATTTTGTTTCCTGGCAGCGCCATTCTTTTTATTATTTCATAGGAAATTTTTATACAGGGGCAAAACACATCACGGTTTGCTTTCAGATAATCAGCATCGCATCCCCAAAGCTGAAAAAACGGTACCGTTCTTCCACCGCCGTTTCATAGGCATGCATCACCCGCTCTCTTCCGGCAAGGGCAGACACCAGCATCACCAGTGTGGATTCCGGCAGGTGGAAATTGGTGATCAGCCCATCCAATACCTGGAACTGATAACCGGGATAAATAAAAATATCCGTCCAACCGCTTCCCGCCTGAAGAATCTCCCCTTCCCCCGCCATGGAATTTTCCTTCCGCAAGCGCTGGGCCGCAGACTCAATGGTACGGCAGCTTGTGGTGCCCACACAGATGATCCGGCCGCCCCTTTGCCTGGTTTCATGGATCAATCCGGCTGCTTTTTCGTCAATCTGATAAAATTCCGAGTGCATATGATGCGCTTCTACCTGTTCCGCTTTCACCGGGCGAAAGGTTCCCAGACCCACATGAAGGGTCACTTCTGCCACAGAAACGCCTTTCTGCCGGATTTTCTCCAACAGCTCCGGCGTAAAATGCAGTCCGGCGGTAGGGGCCGCCGCGGAACCGTCATATCTGGCATACACCGTCTGATACCGGTTTTTATCCTGAAGCTTATGGGTAATATAAGGAGGCAGAGGCATCTGCCCCAGCTGATCCAGCACCTCTTCAAAAATCCCCTGATAAGTAAACTGAACCAGCCGGTTGCCTTCTTCTGCAATTTCCAGAATTTCCCCGGTCAAAAGACCGCCGCCAAAGAGAATTCTGTCTCCCGGCCTGGCTTTTTTTCCCGGCTTCACCAGGGTTTCCCAGATATCATTTTCTTTTCGCTTCAGCAGCAGGATTTCAACCTTTCCTCCGGTGCCTTCCCGTTCCCCCAACAGCCTTGCAGGAATTACCCTGGTATTATTCAGCACCAGACAGTCCCCGGGATTCAGATATTCTGCAATATCCCGAAAGCTTCTGTGTTCCAGTTCCCCCGTCTCCTTATGAAGCACCAGAAGGCGGGAGCCGGAGCGATCCTTAAGCGGCTCCTGGGCGATTAGCTCTTTGGGCAATTCATAGTAAAAGTCTTTTACTTCCATATCTTTTTATTTCCTCAATTCAATTCCCATGGCTTCTAATGCTTTCAGTATTTTATCCATGGCAGGCGCATAGTCCGCTTCCTCCAGCGTCTTGTCTTTGGCCCGGAAAGTCAGGGAATACGCCACGGACTTATATCCTGCCGTAATCTGCGCCCCTTCATAGAGGTCGAACAGTTCATAGCTTTCCAGATATTGTCCGCCTTTGGATTCGAATACCTTCTCCACTTCTCCCACCAGGATATTTTTCTTCATCACCATACTGATGTCACGGGTAACCGCCGGGAATTTTGCAATTCCTTCGTATTTCCGTTCAAAACTTGCCAGTTCCACCACCTTCGGCATATCAATCACAGCCACATACACACGGTCTTTGATGGAATAATTGTCTGTTACCTGGGGATGCACTTCTCCCAGATATCCGATGTTCTGGCCGTCATAGAACACATTTGCCTGTCTGCCCGGGTGAAGGAAGGGTTTTTCGGCGTTGGGATCATAGGTTTCTTTTCCGGACAGCCCTGCTTTGTCCAAAAATTCCTCAATAACGCCTTTCATGGTATAGAAATCCCCTTCTCCGTACATCCCCAGGGTAAACTGCATCCGCTCCTCCGGCAGCTCCGTCACCGGCGTCTGTTTGGGCAGATAGATATTTCCCAGTTCATACAGGCGCACATTCCGGTTTCTGCGGTTATAATTGGTAGACAGAGAGGTGAGCATTCCGTTCAGGGAAATCGTCCGCATAATGCTGAAATCCTCGCCCAGAGGGTTGGAAATCACCACGGTATTGCGCAGCTGACTGTCCTTTGGAAGCAGCAGCTTGTCAAACACCTTGGGACTCTCAAAGGAATAGGTCATTCCCTGGCTGAACCCGCAGTATTCTGCAATATTTCTTGCCACTTCTTCCACCCTGAGCTTAAAGGACAGTTTTCCGGTGGTTGCTTCTCCGGTGGGCAGTGTGGTAGGAATATTGTCATATCCATAGAATCTTGCCACTTCCTCTGCCAGATCTGCCAGGCATTCCAAATCCTGTCTCCAGGACGGCGCAAGTACCTCTTCGCCGGCAGCATCGTATTCCAGATCGATTTTCCGGAAATACCCCAGCATGGTTTCTTTGTCAATGTCTGTTCCCAACAGACGGTTGATTTTCTCCGGATCAAAGGGAATTCTTCTTCCCTCCCTGACTTTGCCGTACACATCCACAACGCCGCCTACCACTTCTCCTGCTCCCAGTTCTTCAATTAACTGACAGGCCCGGTTGATGGCGTCTATGGCATTGTTGGGGTCCAGGCCTTTTTCAAACTTGCCGGAAGCGTCAGTCCGAAGCCCTACCTTTTTACTGGACAGGCGGATATTGGTGCCGTCAAAGCATGCGGCTTCAAACAGCATGGTCTGCACCTGGTCTGTAATCATGGAATTTTCCCCGCCCATGATTCCGGCAATGCCCACGGCCTTCTCTCCATCGCAAATCATCAGGACAGAATCATCCATGATCCGCTCCTGGCCGTCCAGGGTTACAAATTTTTCGTCTTTTGCGGCGCGCCTTACGATGATCTCATGTCCTGCAATGGTATCTAAATCATAAGCATGCATGGGCTGACCGTATTCCTCCATCACATAGTTGGTAATGTCCACAATGTTGTTGATGGGCCGGATTCCCTGGGAGGCAAGCCGCCGCTGCATCCACTTGGGCGAGGGAGCGATTTTAATATTTTTCACCACTCTGGCGCAATATCTGGGACAGAGCTCCGTATCGTTTACCGTAACTTTGATGTAATCATTCACATCCTCGTCATTTCCTGTCTCCGTTACCACCGGAGGCTTGAATTCCTTCCGAAAAGTAGCCGCCGCCTCTCTTGCCAGTCCCAGTACGCCGAAGCAGTCCACCCGGTTGGAGGTGATTTCGTATTCAAATACCACATCCTCCAATCCCAGGGCCTTCACTGCGCTTTCTCCTACCACTGCATCCTCTTCAAAAATGTAGATGCCCGATTCCGGCGCTTCCGGGTACATATCCCGGTTGGAGCCCAGTTCTTCAATGGAGCACATCATGCCGTTTGAGGGCACGCCCCTTAATTTTCCCTTTTTGATTTTAATTCCGCCGGGCGTTTTCTTTCCGTCATGGCCTCCTGCCACCCGGCCGCCGTCTAAGACCACCGGAACCTTCTGGCCTTCCTTTACATTGGGGGCGCCGGTGACAATCTGAATCTCTTCCCCGGTTCCCACATCCACCTGGCAGACAACCAGTTTATCTGCATCGGGATGCTTCTCGATTTTCTTAATCTGGCCGATGATAATTTTCTCCAGATCTGCGTCCAGCTTCTCATACCCTTCCACCTTGGAACCGGAAAGGGTCATTGCGTCCATGTATTCCTGGGCCGTCACGTCCAGCTCCGGCACATATGCTTTCACCCATGATAATGATGTATTCATAACGATTGATTCCTTTCTGTTTTTAATCTATAAAGAGTTCCCTCTAAAACTGTTTTAAAAAACGGTCGTCATTTTCATAAAGCAGGCGCATGTCGTCAATTTCATATTTCAGCAGCGCAATACGCTCCAGACCCATTCCAAATGCAAAACCGGAATACTCCTCCGGATCAATCCCGCTCATTTTCAGCACTCTGGGATGCACCATTCCGCAGCCTAAAATCTCAATCCAACCGGAGCCTTTGCAGAACCGGCAGCCTTTTCCGCCGCATTTAAAACAGGTGACGTCCACTTCCGCACTGGGTTCTGTAAAGGGGAAATGATGGGGCCGGAATTTCACTTTTGTTTCCGCTCCGAATAACTGTCTGGCAAATTCCGCCAGAGTTCCTTTTAAATCGGCAAAGGTGATATGCTTATCCACCACCAGTCCTTCCACCTGATGAAAGGAGGGGGAATGGGTCGCGTCTACCTCGTCGGAACGGAACACACGGCCCGGCGCAATCATGCGGATGGGCAGCTTCCCTTTTTCCATCTCACGCACCTGCACCGGCGAGGTCTGGGTGCGCAGCAGAATCTTGTCATTGATATAAAAAGTGTCCTGCTCATCTTTGGCCGGATGGTTTGCCGGAATATTCAGCGCTTCGAAGTTGTAGTAATCGTATTCCACTTCCGGGCCTTCCACAACTTCATAGCCCATGCCCACGAAAATCCGCTCCACTTCCTCCAGCGCAATGGTGTTGGGATGGCGGTGGCCCACACGGTTCTTCTTTGCCGGAAGCGTCACATCAATCACTTCCTGCTGCAGCCTCAGTTCCCGTTCCGCCGCCTCTAATTTGGCCTTTGTCTCCTCAATCAGCCGTTCAATGCTTTCTCTGGTGTCATTCACCAACTGTCCCACAACAGGGCGTTCTTCGGGAAGAACATCCTTCATGCCCTTCAATACGGCTGTCAGTTCTCCTTTTTTGCCCAGAAACGCAACTCTTACCTCATTTAATTTCGCCAGTCCATCAGAATTCTGGATTTCACGGACTGCTTTTTCCCTAATCTGCTCCAGTTTTTCTTTCATTCTCATTCTCCTTTCATTGCCGCTGCAATGCGGTAATTGTCTTTATTACTCCGGCGGTTAAATATCGCAGTAGATTACGCTGAACAAATAAAATGCTGTGATATTTAACCGCCGGAGTAATATCTTACAGAATTTTCTCATAAGACAAAAAAGCCCCTATGCCTAAGCATAGGGACGAAAAGTTCCGTGGTACCACCCTGTTTCTCAAGAATTCCTGTTTCTGACAAACAATCCTTCTCAAGCACTCCTTCTGCGTAACGTGCAGGAAACGTCACGTCCTACTGGGGAACACTCCCGGTTCAGACGTACAGCTCCGGCGGGAAATTCGATTGCTGCCTTTTCTTAAGAGGGCTTACAGCCGGCGGCCCTCTCTCTCTTTAAGCAGTGCAGTTCTCTACTGGACACCTTCATCGCTTTTCACTGGAAACCATTCTAACACGGGCTTTCAAAAACTGCAAGAAGTTTTTTCAAAAAATATCAGCTGACAAAGCTGATGGATACCACTTTGCCGTTTTTCAGTTTAAAAATAACTTCCAGGCCGTTGGCATTTCTGCACAGCGCCTTTCCCTCCTTACTGGAAATTCTGTATCGGCCATGCTCCGCAGAGCCGTAGAATTTGAATTTTTTATCCAGTGGGAAAGTCCTCGTTTTCCTGGGGCAGTATTTTGCCTTTTTGCCGTATAACTGGCTCTCCTTCGGCGCGGAACGAAGGGAGCCTGTGACAATTACCTTGTTCTTTTTCAAGGCGATTTTGGAAACTGCCGGGCCTCCGGTATAGGCATATTTCGTATGGTTTGCACTGTAAAAAATAATGCTGTCTTTGACCTTTACTGTCTTTTTGGCGCTCCATGCGCCGTAATAGGTTTTTCCCTTTACTTTTCCGTAAATTCTTGCACGGACATAGTATTTTTTATTATTTTTTAATTTTTTGATGTTAAGTGTGGTTCCCTTTGCGCTGACTTTTTTTGCGTTTTTAAAATTGCTTTTTAAGGAGCATTCCACCTGGTAGCCCTGGGCTTTGCCGTTCTTTTTGACTTTCACCTGAATGCCGGAGCCATTGACGCTTTTTACGGACAGAATGCTTCCCTTTACGGATGTAATGGCGCGGATTTTGGCCTCTGTTCCATCATTCCCATTGTCACCATTCTCGTTGTTGTCATTCCCGTTGCTGTCATTGTTGTCATTGTCCTTATCGTCTGACGGTGAATCGTCCTTCACCGTTACTGAAAGAGACGTATCTGCACTGCCCCAGGCAACGGAAATCTCCTGCTGTCCAACACGGTTCTTGTCATATCCGCTGACTGCAGCTTCTGACATAGGAATAGAGACTGCGGCACCGTCCTCATAGACAACCTCAAGCTCTCCGCCGGTCAAGTCCAGGTCCTCTCCCAATTCATACTCTGTTTTATCCGGCATGGATTTGATCTCTATGGATGAAATGCGAACCTGGCGGTTGCTCTTTAACTGGGGATACTGATATGCAGAGTACGGATCTGTTTCCCAGACAGATTCAAAATCAAATCCGGTCAGGAAGCTTTTATTCTTCATCTGCGCTTCATTTCCAAGCTTGCAGCCTGAATTCTTATCTCCCGCCGTACCGGACAATGCATAACAATAACGGATGGGGTTGTCCTGTAAACCGGCAATGGGATCGGTTCCTTCCAGTTCCCCGTTTAACGTTACCTTTCCCACATTGTAGCAGCATTGTGTATATAATCCTGAGTTAAGCCCCATAATTCCGCCAATCAGCGCAGGGGCGGCAAGACTGGGATTTGCCGTTATTTTAATCTCGCAGGCATTATAAGAATTCTCTGCCTGGGCCTTCGCCCCGGCAAGCCCGCCTGCATAAACGCCCTCTGTCGAGGTCACAGAAATTGTTCCTGAAGTATAACATTGTTCTATTTTTGCTACTTTTCCGCCCTGGGGAGGATATCCATTCCCGACAATTCCGCCCACTGCAACTGCATCAAGGGCGCCTCTGCCGTCGATGGAAACATCTATCTCTATCTCTGTCAGCCCAAGATTTTTTATCACCGTCTCGCCGGCAACTGTTCCAAACAGTCCAACCGTTCCGGTCATCTCTCTGCGGATTTTCATTCCCGATATCCTGTGTCCATTTCCATCAAAAATTCCGGAAAATCCATCAATGGGGTCCCATCCCTTTCCCCCGTTGTCTAAGGCTCCGCCTACCGCCGTATCCTCCGACAGATCAATATCATTCATCAGTATATAATTGGCTGTCAAATCATTGCGAATTCCATACAGGTCATCACTGTTATGAATGGGAGTGTAACCCTCCGGCACCGGCTCTGCCGACCCGCTCTGCCCACTGGCCTGTACCGGCAGACACCAAAAGACAAGCATGACCAAAATTGCAGCCGCTCTTGTCCCCTTTTTGAATAAATTTTTCATGTTATCACCCGTGCCGGCCATGCTCCAAACGTTCGGTTTCAAACGCCTGTCAGCCGGCATTTACCCTTTCCTGTCTTTTCTATAATATAACATTTCTGTATTTGAAAATCCACTGCATTTTGGGAAATACAGTATAATTATTTCTGTCAAATTTCTGACGCACATCCCGAACACGGACACCGTTTTTCCGGGATTTTACAGTTTTTCGTTGGACAGGATGAAAAAAAGAAACGCCGGAAATCCCCATAAACAGGCGCTTACAGCGTTCCATACAGATTGATAAAAACCATACCATAAAAAGTACCATAATTTCCAACTTTGTGATAAAATAGCCTGGGAGAAATCCGTATGGTTTTCAGAAAGAAAATCTCATCTTCTTTTGCAAAAGAAAACATACGTGTCAATGATTATGGATAAAGATTTAACCTCAGGAAACGTATGGAAAAACATTCTGCTGTTTTCCCTTCCTTATATGCTGTCCTTTTTTCTTCAGACATTATACGGCATGGCTGATTTATTTATCATCGGGCAGTTTAACGCCACAGACAGCATTACCGCCGTGTCCATCGGCAGCCAGGTCATGCATATGCTGACGGTGATGATTGTGGGCCTGGCCATGGGGGCAACCGTTACCATCGGACTTGCAGCCGGCGCAAAGGAACTGAACAAAGCCTCCCGTCTGGTGGGAAACACAGCCGTTTTATTTATCACCGGCTCCTTTGCCGTAACCGTCCTGCTGCTTCTTCTGGTAAACCCCATTGTAACTGCAATGTCCGCGCCGCCGGAAGCAGCCCTGGAAACTGCTTCTTATCTCAGAATTTGCTTTGCCGGTATTCCCTTTATCACCGCTTACAATATCATCAGCTCCATATTCCGGGGTCTGGGAGACACCAAACGGCCCATGTATTTCATTGCCGTGGCCTGTGTCTGCAATATCGCTCTGGACTATCTGTTTATCGGAGCGCTGGGCATGGGCGCTATGGGAGCCGCCCTCGGCACCACCGTCTCACAGACAATTTCTGTGATAACGGCGTTAACGGTGATTTTGAAAAGAAAAACGGGACTGGTTCTGAAAAAAAGCGATTTCAGACCTCAAAGAACGGTTATGGGCAGCATCCTTAAGATTGGCCTGCCGGTGGCACTGCAGGATGGATTTATTCAGATTGCATTTATAGTTATTACTGTGATTGCCAACCGCCGGGGGCTGCATGACGCCGCCGCAGTAGGCATTGTGGAAAAAGTCATCGGCATTCTGTTTCTGATTCCCTCCTCCATGCTGTCGGCAGTATCTGCCCTTGCCGCACAGAATATCGGAGCCCAAAAGCATGACCGGGCAAAACAAACTTTGGGCTGCGCCCTTGTCATTTCCATTGGATTCGGTATGGTATCTTCTGTTCTTGTGCAATTTGTGGCTCCGCAGATTATCGGTCTGTTTGAGGATAATGCCGACGTTATCCGCCTGGGCAGCCAATATCTGAGAAGTTACGTCTGGGACTGTGTATTTGCGGGCATTCATTTTTGCTTCTCCGGGTATTTCTGCGCCCTTGGGAAATCCGGTATTTCCTTCCTGCACAATTCCCTGTCCATTGTGCTGGTGCGCATTCCGCTCTCCTGGATTACATCCAGGAAATATCCGGACAACCTGTTTCCCATGGGGCTTGCGGCGCCTTTGGGCTCTCTTCTGTCGGCGGGGATCTGCGTGGCTGCATATTTGATTTTGTCTGGAGAGAGAAGGCGGCGGGGAGATTTATAAATATTTGAACCCCGCGAAGGGGCTGCGCACTAATTACTTAGTGCGGCAGCCCCATTTGACTTTTGCGGCAGCCTTAAAATGCTCCTTCTATTTTCTGATTTTCCCACTGCGCTTCACGCTGCTCCATGCCCCGTAAAGCTTCTGGGTTTTCTTGTTCACCTTCACACTCTTATAGGCGCGCACACGCACGTAATACGGTTTCCCTTTTGTTAATTTCGAGATGGTCCTGGTGATCGTCTTATTCCTGCTGATGGTTATGGTTTTCACGCCCTTTTTGAAAGCCTTGCTGGTACAGTACTGAATCTGGTAGCCTGTGGCGCGGCTGTCCTTTTTCCAGCTTACTTTCAGCTTCCTGCCTCTTAATGTTTTTAAGGAAGGGGCAGAAGCCTTGGAGGGACTGACTTTTACCGTTACTTTCAGTGTTTTATCATTGTAGCCGGAAGCGGTGGCTTTTACAGTGATTGTGGCAATCCCTGTGCCCTTGATTGTTACTTTGCCCTTTTTGTCTACGTCCGCCACCTTCTTATCGGAGGTTTTGTAGGTGATTTTTGCGCCCTTTACAGCTTTCGCCTGTAAGGAAAATGCTTTGTCCCCGTATTTCTTTGTAAATGTTTTCTTGCAGGTAAGGCCAATATTTTTCTTCTTAGCCTCTTTGATGGTAAATTCCTTGGTTACCGTTCCAGTATAAACCCCTGCCTCGGTGACAATGGCCTTTGCTGTCCCAGGATTGATATTATTTTCGTATTTCACAGTAAAATCTGTTCCTCGGAGCTTCTCTGTTCCCTTTGTGACTGTTACCGCAGGCTCTTTTGCTTTGCCGTCGTACGTATATTCGGTTTCGCTTAAAGTTACGGTAAATCCCTGGCTGGAGATGTCCTTAGAAGCTTCTATGGTAAATTTCTTGGTTACCGTTCCAGTATAAATCCCTGCTCCGGTAACAATGGCCTTAGCGGTTCCGGGATTGATATTATTTTCGTATTTCACAGTAAAATCTGTTCCTCGGAGTTTCTCTGTCCCCTTTGTGACTGTTACCGCCGGCTCTTTTGCTTTGCCGTCGTACGTATATTTACTTTCGCTCAAAGCCACGGTAAACCCTGTGCCGGAAATGTCAATTCCCTTGATGGTAAATTCCTTGGTTACTTCACCGCTGTATTTGTCGGCTCCCCGGACAATAGCTTTAGCAGTTCCGGGGTTTACATTGTCTTTATATTCCACGGTAAAATCTGTACCGCGCAGCAGCTCCTCTTCTCCTTTTTTACGGTAACAACAGGCCTTTTGTCTGTTCCGTCATAATCATATACTTCCACCTCCAGAGTTACAATATATGCCGCGTTTGA
Organism: Petralouisia sp.; assembly: GCF_056822245.1. NCBI lineage: Bacteria > Bacillati > Bacillota > Clostridia > Lachnospirales > Lachnospiraceae > Petralouisia > Petralouisia sp. Next base: position 82,069 of record NZ_JBQIOP010000016.1, read on the forward strand.
GATATCATAGATCTCCCCTTCTGGTTCTTCCGTGCTTGGCGGCTGTGGGGGCTGTTCAGTGGAAAAGTTAATATTATTATTCCTTGCGAAATTTTCTGCCTCAGAACCTTCCTTGCCATAAATGGTCAGATTTGCTGTATCTTCGGACCAAATAGCATCATAATCAATGAGAGTAACAGACTCTGGGATCACCCACGTCTTAAGGCTGCTGCAGCCCCTGAAGGCTTGTGAGTAGATATGCTCCACCCCTTCCTGCAGGTACACGCTCTCTAAACCCGTACAGCCTTCAAAGGCATGTTCCCCTACAGAATATGCCTTACCGGGAATTGTGACTGTCTTCAATTCCTTACATCCATAAAATGCATAACTTCCGATATTATTTACCGTTTCTGGAATTTTAATCTCTGTAAGGGCAGTGTCACGGAATAAATAGCTGGAAATCTCGCTTAAATCTGGAGGAAGGACGACTTTCTTAAGCCCTGTGCAGCTATCAAATGCACCATTGCTGACCGTTTTCACTGTACCAGGGATTTCCACGCTGATTAAATTGGTGCAGCCCCCAAAAGAAGCGCCTCCGATATTTGTAATTCCTTCCGGAAACTTTACCTCTGTCTTTCCGGCCGGACAGGCTACAAGCATCAGCTCCGTATCCCAACGTTGATACAGGCATCCCTCCAAAACAAGGTAGGCTGACCCTTCTGCAACCTTGAATTCTGTCAGGCTGGTACACTTGCTAAATACATTTCCAGCTTTCAATTCCATCTCTGCCGGCAATTCTACCTCTTTTAGGCTGCTGCACCCTTCAAAAGCATCGCCTTCTAAATACCTTTTCCCTGTTGTTTCCCCTTTCTGGAAGATAAGGCTCTCTAAAGAGGTGCAGTTGTAAAAAGCCCAAAATGCCACATTCGTTACGCTGGACGGAATCTGGATGCTTTTTAAGCTGGCACATTCACTAAAAACACCCATATCTATCTTTTCCAGTTTTCCCGGTAATTCCACCGCTAATAGTTTTTTGCATCTGGCAAAAGCATATGATCCTATTTCTGTCAATGTTTCTGGAAATACTGCTTCTTCCAGATTGCCACAATCCACAAAGGCGTGAGTTCCTATGGTTTTCAGCCCTTCTGGAAACTCCACTCCTGTCAGTTTCCCGCATTCAGCAAAAGAATAGAGCCCTATTCCTGTCAATGTTTCTGGAAATACTACTTCTTTCAGATTGGCGCAGCCCTTAAAAAGCTCTCTGGGAATCTCTGTTATCCCTGCCGAAATTGTAACTTTTGTCAGTTCCTGCTTTTTCTCATCAAAAATCTTTTCCGCTATCCCTGTTACGTCAATTTCTCCTACCTTGGCTGGAATGGTAAGTTCCCCGCCTGCCCCTTTATATTCCGTCAGGACGCCATTTTCATCTACAACAAAGTCCTGGGCTTCAGTGCCAGTCCCTTCGTTGCCGCTGCCGCCTTCTTCTGTACCATCGACGTTTCCGCCTTCTTCTGTACCATCGCTGTTTCCGCCTTCTTCTGTACCATCGCTGTTTCCGCCTTCTTCTGTACCGTCGCCGTTTCCGCCTTCTTCTGTACTGTCGCTGTTGGCATTTCTTAAAACGCCCTCACTAATGCCCTCCTGGTTCCCGGCTGCACTTTCTTCCTGGCTTATATCCTTAAGCCTTTCATTCGCTGCCTGGTTTTCTCCGGACAGTTCTTCCAGTTGTCCGGCGCCGGGCAGCTCTGCCGCCGATACCGTAGAAGCTGGGACAAGCAGCGCTGCGCTTAAAAACACAGCCATTAAGCGTTTCCCCAATTTCTTGTTTACCATATGTCATTCTCCTTTCTGGTTTCAGGAAATGCTCCGAAACTCAGGCCGCTGCCACGCAAAACCTCTGTCTGCAGTAAAAAGCCTGCGCTATGGCAGGGCTTTTTTCGGAAACTTCCCGTAGCTTACTGTTCTATCCAAACTTATAATATAGAAAATATTTTGTAAACCGGGCCTTCAATTATAGCTGTTTTTTCAGCGAAATTAACGGATGGGACACATCAAACAATAAAAATGAAGGGGCTGTC
>NZ_JBQIOP010000017.1:0-83416 GCF_056822245.1 Petralouisia sp.
TTTTCTATATGAAATCTCTTTTTTTCTGTATTCCTATTGAATTTACTTTTTCAAAGCGGAATTTAATCTTACAAAGTGGAATTTACTTTTTCAATTCACCAAATTTTCCAGAACCTTTCTTAATGCAGGTAAATTCCTGTAAAATTGAGGCATTCCCGGACTTATAGTGTCTATAAATAGAAGAAAGCTGTTGGTTCTGATACCTGGAAGCCGGCCGTTTTTGCAGATTAAAGCTTAAATCCTTTACTGCAGCGCCAGTTATGGCAGTCTCTCGTCCGGCAGATACATTTTCCAGTTGGTATCATCTATAACAACAGCTTTCCCCGTTTTTGTAAAATTATTCCTCTTCTTTATGAAGTTCCTGCTCAGTAAAATCAATTGTCTCTTCTTCCACAGTCTCTTCGTCTATCTCTTCGTTTTCATTTCCAGGCGTTACAGCCTCTTCTTCAAAAATGGACTCGCATTTTGCGCCGCATTTATTGCAGAACACTGCATCCTGTTCCACCACTGTTCCGCAGGCGGGGCATTTTTTCTTGCCTTTTATCTCGGCTATCTCTGATTTCAACCGCTCAATCTCCATCAAAGACTCTGATATCAGATTGATTTCTTCAAATAACGGCTCTTCATCTTCTTTATGAAGTTCAAAATACTGTTTTCCGATTTCTGTATACTGCTTTTCAATGAAATCTTCTTTTGCTTTCATATCCAGATTCAGCCTTGCAAGCTCCGTCAGTTCTTTTGCTTTCTGAGATACATCTTTTCCGGTTGCCGAAATTGTTTCTCCTAACTTTGTAAAAAATGTCATAGCTTTTCCTCCTTAGGCTGCCGCTGCACCTTAACGTGTACAAATGTATCCCACATATCCGGCATACATTGCAAGCATAATCGCTCCATGTAAGCGGCTGATTTGTTTTTTGCGCCATGCAAATATCCACACAACAGCGCTCATTCCAATTAAAATTATATCATCAATCAGATTTTCCATCAAGACTTCCATGGGACTAACTGCTCCCGCCACCCCAAGAACCAATAAGATATTGAAAATATTGGAACCGATGACATTTCCAATGGCCATATCGGTTTCCCCTTTTTTTGCGGCCACTAAAGAGGTCACCAGTTCCGGCAGCGATGTGCCGAAGGCCACAATAGTAAGGCCGATCAGCGTGGGACTTAACCCAAAGCTCTCTGCTATAGCGGAAGCGGAATCCACCACAAAATCCCCGCCTGCCACAATGGCTCCCAGGCCCACCATAATATAAAGTATGCACTGCCACCCATTCAGTGCGGCAATTTCTTCTTCCCCGCTCTGATTTCTGGCCTTTTTTGCCTCCATCACCATCCATGCCAGAAATGCGGCAAATACCGCAAGCAGAATCAGCCCATCTGCTCTGCCTATCATCATGCTTTGATTTCCCATCACCCAGAGCAGTACGGCTGCCAGAATTGACAGGGGGAATTCCTGTTTCATTGTGGATTCTTTCACCGGCAAAGGCGCAAATACCGCACAGGCGCCGCAGACAACCATCAGGTTAAAAATATTAGAACCCACCACATTGCTGATCGCCATGGTATTGCTTCCTTTTAATGCAGCCGCCACGCTGACTGCACATTCCGGCGCGCTGGTTCCCATTGCCACAATGGTCATTCCGATAATCATTCCGGGAATCCTGAGCTTCCTTGCAACACTGGCGCTGCCGTCCACAAAAAAATCCGCGCCCTTTATCAGCAGTGCAAATCCTACGATAAGAAATACATAATCCAGCATCTTTCCCTCCAAAATCTGAATCCGGCAAAAACCTGCCTCTCATAAATAATTCCAATCCAGTAAGCCCGCTGCTCCATTTCCAAAAATCAAATATTAAAACAGCACTTTTACCTCTGTTCCCTGCCCCGGTTCGCTTTCCAGTGAAATCTCCGCTTTATGCTGCGCGACGATATGTTTTACAATGGCAAGCCCCAGGCCTGTTCCTCCGTTTTGTCTGGAACGGCCTTTATCCACCCGGTAAAACCGTTCAAAAATTCTCTCCTGGTGCTCTCTTGAAATACCGATTCCTGTATCCCGCACCGACAGAAGGGTTCTGCCGGCTTCTGAAGCCACCGTTACGGTTACTCTGCCGCCCCGGTTATTATAGCGTATCCCGTTGCTACAGAGATTGTACAAAAGCTCATCTATCAATTCCCTGTTGGCAAAGATCATCCGGGATTCTCCCTTCAGCTCCAGTGTTATCTCCTGTTTGGACGCCTGTATATCCATCATGTCCAGGCAGTGCTCCGCCGCCTTATATAAATCCATCTGCTGAAACTCAAATTCCTGCTCTCCCACATCCAGTTCTGACAATTTCAGGATATCATTGATCAGAGACAGAAGGCGGTCGGAGCATCTGCGTATCTCTCCGCCGAAACGTTTCGCGTCCTGTTCTTTGGCCATCCCGCTCTCAATCAGCTCCGCATATCCTGAAATGGCTGTAAGCGGAGTTTTCAGCTCATGGGAAACATTGGCGGTAAATTCCTGGCGCAGCCTGGCATGATCCAGAATATTCACATGCTGCCTGCGGATGGTCTGGATCAAGGGCAGGATTTCTTCATACACCGGCTCCTGGCTTTTGCCGTCTAAGTTGGAGGCCAGTTTTTTGATGGGCGACAGCAGCCGCCTGGTCAGATACCGGGACAGGATTCCGCACAGCAGTACGCTGAACAAAGACAGTACGGCAATCAGCGCCGCCGTATGTTTCAGAATCTGAAAAATATTTTCCGAATCCTTCCCGATTCTCAAAATCCCGCCGTTTTCCAGACGTTTTGCATAATAAAAGGTATGCACAGAGCTGGTGGCAGACCGGCGCACCGCTGTTCCCTGGCCGGATTTTCCTGCGGCTTTGATTTCCGGACGGTCTTTATGGTTTTCCATGTTCTGCTGATCGGCGCTGCTGTCATATTCCACGCTTCCGTCTTTTCTGATCAATGTAATTCTCAGTCCGTCTTTTTCCAGAAGGACACGGTTTTCCTCTAACTTCTGCTTTTCCTGGATTAATGCCTGTATTATATGAGTATCATCTTTCAGGTCATCATATACCTGATTTTTGAAAATATTATAAAATAATATCATGGAAGTAACTGAAGCGGCCACAACGGCAAAAGACGACACCATAAGAAACTGAAAATTTATCTTTTTTTTCATATTTATCTGCCCATCACATATCCTACATTCCGAACGGTTTTGATTGCACCGCCGCCTTCTCCCAGTTTCTGCCGCAGAGTCTTGATGTGCATATCCACCGTGCGGCTCTCTCCCTCATAATCGAATCCCCAGACCTGATCCATGATTTTGTTCCGGGACAGAACGATTCCCTGATTAATCAAAAGCATTTTCAGCAGTTCAAATTCTTTGAAGGTCAGCTCACAGACTGCGCCGTTTACGGTTACAATCCGTTTCTCGGTGTCCACCTCAATGCTGCCGCTGGTGAGAACAGGCGTTTCCACCATGTCTTTTGTCCGCCGCAGCAGCGCTTTTACCCGGGAAATCAGCTCCATAATGCCGAAAGGTTTGGTCATGTAGTCGTCTGCGCCCAAATCAAGGCCTTTGACCTTGTCCAGCTCTGAAGATTTGGCCGTTACCATAATAATAGGAATCCGGGAAGTGGCATTGTTTTTCCGCAGCTTTAGCAGAATATCCAATCCATCCTCCTCCGGCAGCATAATATCCAGAAGAATCAGGCTTGGAAGCGCGTCCTCCAAAGCTCTGCAGAGTTCTTTGCCGCATGAAAACTCCTGCACGTCAAACCCGCTGTTTTTCAGGGCATAGCGTTGGATTTCACGGATATTTTCATCATCTTCTACAATATAAATCAAGGGCATCTCTATTCTTTCCCTCCAAGCGAATATTTACTCTGGAAAAATTCCTGCATCTCATCAAAGCGCATTCTGGTGGTTCCTGAAAGATGGTTCACATAACCATGAGCTTCCACCGTATTGTCCTCCATCTGAATCATATACACCGCAAGATTGGAGCAGTGATCCGCCACCCTTTCATAATTGATGGCAATCTCAGACAGCACCAGTCCCAGTTCAATGGTACATTTTCCTTTTTTCAGACGCTTAATATGGCGTTTTTTCACTTCTTTGTTTAATTTATCAATTACTTCCTCCAAAGGCTCCACAGTCAACGCCATTTTCGTGTCATTCTGAATAAACGCCTGTATGGAGCGGTTTAAAATATCCTGCACCGCGCCGCCGAAAATTTCCATTTCATGTTTTGCCTTTTTCGAAAATTCCAGTTCTTTTTTCTTCATGGAGCCGGCAATTTCCGTTAAATTCAGGGCATGATCGCCGAGCCGCTCCAAATCGCTGATACTCTGCAGCAAAACAGACACGTTCTGTCCGTCTTTTTCCGACAAATCCTGGCTGCTCAGCCGGGTCAGATATGCGCTGAGCTTATCTTCATATTTATCCAGTATGTCCTCCTGCTCCTGTACAAGCTTTGCCTGTTCCGGGGAAAAACTTTCGAACAGTCCCATAGCCTCCCAAACAGCCGCTCCCGACAGCTCCGCCATTTTCTTTGTAAGGGAAATGCACTGCTCAATGGCATAGCCCGGGGTAGAAAGAAAACGTTCATCCAATACCTTGAATTCATCTTCTCTGCCGGAGCTTTTCAGCTCTTCTTCCGATACCGGAATGGTAAGGTAGGCCAGCTTCTCCAACCCTTTGGTAAATGGAAGCAGCACCAGGGTTGCAAATATGTTAAACACGCTGTGAATTGCAGCAATTCCGGCCGCTCCTACCGTCTCACCGGCAAAGCTGAACTGGAACACGGCATCGGCAATACTGTAGGCTGCCAGAAACACCACAGAGCCAATCACATTAAAGTAAAGATGTACAAAAGCTGTCCGTCTTGCGCCTTTATTGGCCCCCACTGCAGAAATCATTGCCGTCACACAGGTGCCGATATTCTGTCCCATGATAATCGGAATCACCGATCCATAAGTAAACGCGCCGGTTACCGACAATGCCTGCAGAATACCCACCGACGCGGAGGAGCTCTGTATCACTGCCGTCAGCAAAGCTCCCACCAGGATTCCCAGCAGCGGATTGCTGAATTTGGTAAGTATTCCGGTAAATTCCGGTACGTCTGCTAAAGGCTTCACTGCGCCGCTCATGGCCTCCATGCCATACATCAGCACTGTAAATCCCAGTAAAATCTCTGAAATATCTTTTTTGCGGCTGCTTTTGGCCCCCATCAGGAAAATAATTCCCAGAATTGCCAGAATAGGAGAAAAAGACGAAGGCTTCAGCATACGGACAAAGAAATTGCCCCCTTCAATCCCAGTCAGGCTTAAAAGCCAGGAGGTTAAGGTAGTGCCGATATTTGCCCCCATAATAATCCCAATGGCCTGAGACAGCTTCATAATGCCGGAATTGACAAATCCCACCAGCATTACCGTAGTGGCTGACGACGACTGTATCACGGCGGTTACTCCTGCTCCAAGCAAAACTGCTTTCAGCGGGTTTGAGGTTAATTTTTCCAAAATCCGTTCCAGTTTGCCGCCGGAAAGTTTTTCCAGGCCGCCTCCCATCACATGCATCCCATAAAGAAACAGGGCCAGTCCGCCAATCAGCGACAAAAATCCAAATATATCCATTTTTATCCTCCAGTGTATTCAAATATTTATGGTTTACATCTGAGAATATTCTACACGGTTTCTGTAAATGGAATACATAATCTGTGTAAAATCTGTGTAAAATTACACTCTTTGATTCACCCAGTCACGGAACAACGCATAAATCACAGACATCAGCGGAATGAAAATCAGCATTCCGGCAATTCCCATCAGCTTGCCGCCCACGGTTACTGCAAACAGCACCCAGATAGAAGGCAGGCCCACGGAATTTCCCACCACATGAGGATAAATCAGATTGCCTTCAATCTGCTGCAGCACCAGAAACAGTATGATAAAAAATACTGCCTGCATAGGATTTACCATAAGTATCAAAAACGCTCCCACGCAGCATCCGATAAACGCTCCCACCATGGGAATCAGGGCTGTAAACGCAATCAGCACTCCCACCAGCAACGCATAGGGCATACGGAAGATCGTCATGCTGACCAAAAACATCATGCCCAGAATCAGCGCTTCCAGGCACTGGCCGGTTATAAATTTAGAAAAAATTCTGTGGGACAGACTGCAGATGTAACATACTTTCTCCACCGCTGCCGGTTTCAGGAAGGCACGGATTACTTTATGGCACTGTCTGCCCAGGGTTTCTTTCTGAATTAAAATATAAATTGAAAAAACAAATGCGATAAAAAATGTCATAACCCCATTGATCACAGTCATAGTGGCAGACATTGTATAGGAAACCACGCTGCCTGCACCGCTCAGGGCAAAATCCTTCACGCCGTTGAGCCAGTTCACCCAGTCAAATTTCAGGGATTTAATATAAGCTTCTATCATATCCCAGTCACGGAATATATCCTCCAGCCATTTCTGCATTTGAGGCAGAAACGTGGCCATGCCTGCGCTGATGCTGTCAAAGGTTTTGCCAAGCTGGGGAATCACCACTACAATCACAATTGCAAGAACTGCCAGTACGCCCACAAGGGATAAAACCAGACTTACCGGGCGGGCCGGCTTTCCGCCTTTGGGAAACAATTTCTGTTCTATGGCCGTCATGGGGATGTTCAGGATAAACGCCATTGCAAAGCCTAAAATAAAGGGAAACAGAATTCCCCATAAAAAGGCCAGAAACGACCATACTTTTCCCATATTCATCAGCAATGCCAATAAAACCAGTGTAAATGTTATGATACCCAGTATTTTCTTTATGTTATTCTTATTGAAATCCATTCTTTCTTCCTTTCGTTATGATATAATTGGTATTACTCCGGCGGTTAAATATCGCAGCAGACAGAATTCTGCCAGGGAAGCTGTCGCGATATTTAGCCGCCGGAGTAATATGTATCATACCACAGGAAGAATGGTTTCCGCAACACACTAAAAAAAGAAACTGATTTTCTGTCTTGACAAATCCCCCTCTCCCCCCTATAATGGCATAAATAACTGCATGCAAAAGCTATGACGGGAAAGAGCAGCATACCAGAATCCTACAGAGGGCTGCCGGAATCTGAGAGGCGCAGAAAGAACCTCGTCCTTTTATGGACGGGGATTTTTTATTTTGCGGATTACTGCGAAACAATTTTATTTAATATTCAGGAGGTTACTTTATGACAGTATATGAAGAACTGGTTGCCAGAGGGCTGATTGCCCAGGTAACAGACGAAGAGGAAATCAAAGAACTGGTAAACACCGGCAAGGCTGTGTTTTACATCGGCTTCGATCCCACCGCAGACAGTCTCCATGTGGGACATTTTATGGCTCTGTGCCTGATGAAGCGTCTGCAGATGGCCGGAAATAAACCGATTGCGCTGATCGGCGGCGGCACTGCAATGATCGGAGACCCCTCCGGCAGAAGCGATATGCGCCAGATGATGACAAAAGAAACCATTCAGCATAACTGCGACTGCTTTAAGGCCCAGATGAGCAAGTTTATTGACTTTTCAGAGGGAAAAGCCATGATGGTAAACAATGCAGACTGGCTGTTGGATCTGAACTATGTTGAAGTGCTGCGGGAAGTGGGAGCGCATTTCTCTGTCAACCGGATGCTCACTGCAGAATGCTATAAACAGCGGATGGAAAAAGGGCTTAGCTTCCTGGAATTCAATTACATGATCATGCAGAGTTATGATTTTTATGCATTATTCCAGAAATACGGCTGCAACATGCAGTTCGGCGGCGACGATCAGTGGAGCAATATGTTAGGCGGCACGGAATTAATCCGACGTAAACTGGGCAAAGACGCCTATGCCATGACCATCAACCTGCTTTTGAATTCCGAAGGCAAGAAAATGGGCAAAACCCAGTCCGGGGCAGTCTGGCTTGATCCTAAGAAAACCTCGCCTTTTGATTTTTACCAGTACTGGCGGAACGTAGCCGATGATGATGTGTTAAAATGCATCCGTATGCTGACCTTCCTTCCTCTGGAAGAAATTGATAAAATGGACGCCTGGGAAGGCGCGCAGCTAAATACCGCCAAAGAAATTCTGGCCTTTGAACTTACGAAAATGGTGCATGGGGAAGAAGAGGCTGATAAAGCCAGAAATGCGGCAAAAACTTTATTTTCCAGCGGAAATGCGGCAGATATGCCTTCCGTGACTTTGACTGACGACGATTTTACAGAGGGCGTTATAGATATTTTAGGACTTCTGGTGAAATCTACGCTTACTCCTTCCCGTTCGGAAGCCCGCCGGGCCGTGGAGCAGGGAGGCGTCTCCGTAGACGGGGAAAAAGTGACAGATATTAAAACGGTATACAATGCCGATCTGTTTACGGAAGGCGTGGTACTGAAAAAAGGAAAGAAAAATTTCCGAAAGATTCTGAAATAAATTATCACTGTATAGAAGAAAGAAACGCTCTGCAGCGAGCTTTTCTTATTTGGAATGGTATAGAACTGCAGGTTGTCTGCTTCAGGGGCTGTTTTCCGACAGCCCCTTTTTCATTACACTGAAACGTATGAAACTGAGACCTATGCTTCCGCATCCATACAAATATACCTGACGTTTTCATTACACTGAAACATATCAGAATGGAACAAGGCCTGCTTTACAGTTCCTGCATCAATTCCCGCAATTCTCCTTCCGCTTCAAAAAATACGTCCAGCAGTTCCGGCTCAAAGCTTCTGCCTCTTTCTTTTTCCATAATTTCAAAGGCCTGTTCTAAGGGCATGCCCTTTTTATACTGACGCTCGGATACCAGCGCGTCAAATACGTCTGCAATTGCCAGGATTCTGGCGGAAAGGGGAATCTCTTCTCCTTTTAAATTCCTGGGATAACCGCCGCCGTTCCATTTCTCATGGTGAAATGCTGCCATATCTCTTGCAATTTCTACAAATTCCTGGTTTACAATCCGATTCATATTTTCCTGAATCAGTCTTCCTCCTGCTTCTGCGTGAAGCTGAATCAATTCATATTCTTCCTTTGTCAATGCCCCTGGTTTCTGCAAAATCCGGTCAGGAACCGTAATTTTACCGATATCATGTAAAGGCGACGCCTTCTGCATATAATTTATGTATTCAGGGGTCAGAATTTCTTTGTACAGGCCCTTTTCATGCATTTTTTCAATCAGAAGATTCACATAGGCACTTGTCCGCTTTACATGCTCTCCCGTAGTTCCGTCCCGGCTTTCAATCAAATTCGCCATGGTAATAATAATGTCCTGCTGCAATTGGGTAATTCTCTGAAGCTGCTGCTCCACCATATGTTCCAGATTCTTCTTGTATTCTTCCAGTTCTATTGTTCTCCGCACCCGCTGCAGCATAATCGCCGGCACAAAGGGCTTGCCGATATAATCCACCGCTCCCATCTGGAAACATGTCTCTTCCGTTTTCTCCGTACGGTCTGCAGTCAGAAAAATAACAGGAATTCCCTTCCACTTCCGGCTTTCCTTCAGTCTGCGCATCACTTCAAAACCATCCATACCAGGCATCTGGATGTCCAACAGCACCAAATCCGGTTCATTTTCCTCCAGGTAAATGAAGACATTTTCACCGGAATCCACCGTTTCCACGCAGTATTCTCCTGACAAAAGATCCCGTGCAATTGCAAGATTGAGTCTGCTGTCATCGACTACTAAAATTGTTTTTTTCATGAAACCTTCTCCTGCCGCCTAATGATTCCTGCGATTCTCAAGAATATTTTTGTCCTGTTTTATCATATGCCCGCTGAAATTCTGAAAGAACCGCTTGCTTTTTCAACTTTTTCTGATAAATAATATTCTATCAGATTTATCGGCAAAAAGGAACCTTTTTTCTATATGACAGCAAATAGAAAAAAGGTTCCTGCTTCACCGGTTTTCTTTATATCTGATACCAGATGATTTCATTTTCTTTTAATGACAGGGAAAAACTTTCCCCGTTTCCTTTATAGACAATGGTCTCCTGGGGTTCATAGGTATTATTCACCACGCAGAATTTACCGTTTGCCGGATATGCATGAACCTCTGCATTAAAGTTGCTGCTGTACCAACGATGAAGATTTCTCTCTTCATGGGCGCTCCAGAGAATAGAACGGTACAGCAGACGGTTGTTTTCGAAACTGTAGGGCAGGCCGCTGAAATAAACCGCCCGGCCTTTTCCAAAATCGTTCACTGCCAGCTGAACTTCTTTTTCTTTCTCTGCCAGAATCCGGGTCCCTTCTAAGGCATATACATTCTTCTGCCCTTCTCCGAAGTCGATTTCTCCTTTGCAGTCCTCGGTGATAAAATGGGTGTGGCTGTCCCAGTTGTATTTGTCATAGCCCAGGGTAAAGCCTTTCTCTTCCTCTACGCCGAATACGCTGGCAAGCTGGAAAAACCGCCCGTTGGCCTGATGCCCGCTGGGTTCTCCCACCCCGATGATTCCGCCGCCTTCGTATACGAATTTCTTAACTGCCGTAACGATTGCTTCATCGCACCACCATTCTCCGCCGGTATGAGCTGTATCTGCGCCGCCTATATTCAGCAGGACATCAATATCGTCTAAAACAGACGGATCTTCCTTTATATCTTCAAAGCTGATAAATACCACCTCGAAGGGCGCGCCGGACAAAGCTTCAATTACTCCTGCATAGGAATAATTCTGCTTCTGGTACAGTGCATGATGTACCATATGGCAGCCCCAGGCACGCATTTTCCCCCAGCAGTTTAAAACAGCGACTTTTTTCTCACAATAAGGAACGCAGCCCTTCACGTTCTCATACAGTTCCCGGAATTCTTCGCAGACACTCTTTACATACTCCACAAATTCCGGAAAATCCAGCGCCAGTTTCAGATATCCGCCGTAGCCAATCCGATCAATGGGTTTCCTTAAAATAGCCCTTCTTGCGGTAACCCAGTTGACTTTTGCTTCTTTCACCGGATCGCCGCCTTCACAGAAGGTATCCGGGAAGAAATAGGGCAAAAGCCGTCCCTCGGTATATTCCACTCCTTCAATGTCGCTGATCAGACGCAGGGTAGAGCCGTTTCCTACGCTTCCCACTACAGCGTCCAGTCCGATGGAGGCAAATTCCTCTAAGAAAGGTTCTGTGCCGATCCAGTGATCTCCCAGAAACATCATGGCTTCCTTGCCGCATTCATGGGTAATATCCACCATTTCTCTGGCAATTTTGGCTACTTCTCTGCGCTGAAACGCCTGAAAATCCTTGAATTCTTTGGTGGGAATCCGGTACTGCCCGTTATAATAGCCCTGATCAATAATATATTCCGGACGGAATTTGTAGCCGCATTCCTGTTCAAACTGCTCCAGAATATAGGGGCTGACAGAAGCGGAATATCCGTACCAGTCCACGTATTTTTCCCTGGCCAGTTCATCAAAAATCAATGTAAACTGATGAAAAAATGTGGTAAACCGCAGCACATTCACATAGGGATGCTCTTCTATAAATTTCCGCAGACGCTTCATGGTAAATTCATGGGTTTTGGGCTGACGGACATCAAAGGTAATCTGATGCTCCACATCCTTCCACCCATTGGTAACTGCATTGTACATATGTACCGGGTCCCAGATAATATATGCCAAAAAGCTGACTGTATAATCATGGAACGGAATGGAGGTCAGCCTCACTTCTCCTGCGCTCTCTTCATAACTCCACGCTTCGGGAGGCACAACCTGCCCGGTGGTACGGTCAATCACTTCCCACCAGCGGGTAATATCATCCCGGCTGTTGGGCTTTAACATATCCGGATACAGCCCTTTCATCAGAGGAATGCTGAGCTGATTGGTCTCTGACATATAAAAAGGCGTCATTACATACATCTGCTGAATTTCTTCCGGATGGGCCATAGCCCATTCATTGTCTTTTCTGGTGGTATAATAAGTGGAGTATATTTTGCCGTCCACATTCTGAAGTTCCCTGGGAAAATCTGTTCCGTCGCAGTCCCTTACTGCGTCTGCGCCCCATTGTTCCATCAATTCCAACGTCTGGGGTATTACATCTAAATCTGTGGGTATCGTCACCCTGCCTTTGGTGTTGCTCATAAAAACCCTCCGTTACAATTCAAAACTTACCAAACCTTCTACTGTTTCATGTTAATTAAGCATATCGGATAGGAAAGTTCTTTTCAAGGCATATCTTGCTTTTGATTTTAGAAATATTGCTATTTAACTAAAATGATATAAAATTAGGCTGCGGAGAATTTATATTTTATTATGCCTGTGTCCAACGTCAGAAACGCCTTGACAGGACAGAATTCCCCCTGGGATATACGCATACGTTTTTGGTTCTGCACAAATCATTCCAGAATATTCCGGTATATTCTCTCATCTTCTTCCTGAAACACATTGAAAATTACTTTCTCAATTCTGGTATCCGTCTTTAGGAATTCCTGTACCGTTTCTACCGCCAGCTCCGCCGCCCGCTCATGGGGAAAATGAAATTCCCCTGTGGAAATACAGCAGAAAGCCACGCTCTTTAAACCTTTTTCAGAAGCAAGCTCCAGGCAGGAACGGTAACAGCTCTTTAGCTGCGCGCAGTGGGTTTCTTTCAGGCTGCCGGAAACAATGGGGCCCACCGTATGCAGGACATAGCTGCAGGGCAGGTTGAACGCCGGGGTAATCTTGGCGCGGCCTGCAGGCTCCTCATGCCCCTGCTCTTTTATGAGCTTATCACAGGCCAGACGAAGCTGTATGCCGCTGGCGCTGTGTATCGCATTGTCAATGCATCCGTGACAGGGCACAAAGCAGCCCCGCAAAGCGCTGTTGGCTGCATTTACGATAGCATCCGCTTTAAGGATTGTAATGTCTCCCTTAAAGAGCGCAAGGCGGCTGTCCAGCCGGGAAACCGGCAAATCTTCACAGTTTACAATGCCTTTTTCCTCTGCTTCTTCCCTTAAATATTGATCCTGCACCTGCTGAAATTCTTCTCCGATGGGCAAAGGTTCCCGAATATTCATAAGCGTACGCAGCAGCCGTTTCTGTTTCCCTGTGTCAGACGGAATTTTCATCCCTTTGTATTGGGAGGATTCTGACAATAATTCCTGAATTAAAAATACTAATTTCTCGTTGTGCGTCATTATGAAAAACCTCCTATATCCAAAGCATCTGTTAGTCAGGTTTCTTTTTCACCATTTTAAAATCTGATTTCTTAAGTCCCCCCTTTTTTCCTGAAGGATAAAGAAATTGCCCGACTTTGTCTGCCACCTCCTGGGGAAGCGCTCCAAACTGCAGTACTTTTTCCAGCTCTCCCACCAGCTCCGGAGGCAAATCACCCAGATTCAGTTCTCCATCTTCCACCAAACTTCCCAGAAAATCCAGAAGTTCTCCCACCTGTTCTTCCTCGCTCATGGAAAAATGCCTGAAAAATTCATCCTCCACCTGGTCTAACGCAGGCAGATCTTCTTCGATGCTGATGGGGATCTTCAGCTTGCTGCAGAACATCTCTGCAAAAACATAGGTGCGTTCATCTCTTACCTTCATCTTCTTCGGGCACAGTTGTTCCCGCAAAAGGGAATCAATAAAACTATTCAGAAGTTCTTCCGGATTCTGCCGATAGCTTCCTGTTGGTTCTACCGGCAGAATATAATCCCGGTCTCCATTCACTGCCATAAAAATAATGGGGAAATAGGGAGCTTCTTCCTGATTGTTCTGCACCGGCTCTGTATACTGGATAATTTCGCATTCCCAGGTATCTGCTTTCTTCAATTTCTTTAAGGCCGCAATGCCGATTTCATTACAGCTTAAGGGCGTTGGCCAGGAATCCGGTTTTTCTTCCGGCAGCGCTGTCTTTTTCAGTACATATCCGTCCTTCTGCAGCTCCAACATTGGAATCTCCTGCATATCATACTCAACTCTGCCCAAACCAAGCTCTGAGGGGCTGTTCTCCTCCAAAAGCTGCGCCATCCTGATTGCCGCTGCCAACGCCTGGCACAAATCCTCCTGTTCTTTCTCAGAAGTCAGACGCCAGGGATAGCTTCCAGGCTGATATTTTACAAAATTGGGATATGCATTTTTGCCGGATATTCTGATTCCGTGGGCGCGGGCATAGGCTTTCGTCTCCTCCCGCTGCTCCTCGGACAGTTCATCTTTTCCCTCAAAAACGCATTGCAGGCAGTTCTGCCCCACCACTCTCTCCTGAAATTCAAAGGGAGACAGATAAAGTTCATTGGCATTCATCAGATTCCGCAGACTGTTCAGCCCTTCTTCCCCGATATAGAGTCCCAGGGCGCAATATTCCCCTAAATTTCCCATAATACTGATATATCCGATTCTGCCGTCTGAAAATTTCACTGCAAATAATTCGGATTCCCACAAGATTTTCCATAATTTTGTTTTCTTGTATGCAAATGCCAATTCGTACAATTTATCTGAAATCATCTTTCACCGCCGTTTCTAAATTTTACAGAAATTGCTCTCCGTATCCATAATGCTCCACTACATAATCAATATCTTTATCTCCTCTGCCGCTTAAGCACACCAGAATAGAACCCTGCCCCATTTCTTTTGCCTTCTTCATGGCATAAGCAACGGCATGGGAGCTTTCAATGGCAGGAATAATGCCTTCATACCTGGAAAGCTTAAAGAAGGCTTCCATGGCTTCCTCATCTCCCACTGTCTCATACTGAACTCTTCCGATATCGTGCAAAAATGCGTGTTCCGGGCCCACCGAAGGGTAGTCCAGGCCGCTGGCGATGGAATAAACCGGAGCCGGTTCTCCCTGCTGGTCTTTGAGCATAATGCTTTCAAATCCATGCATAACGCCCTTCTCTCCATATTTCATGGAAGCTGCATGATCCCCCAGTTTTTCTCCCCGGCCCAAAGGTTCTACGCCCACAATATCTACGGGATCATTTAAAAAGGGAATAAACATTCCAATGGAATTGCTTCCGCCTCCCACACAGGCGCATACCACGTCCGGGTCGATTCCCATCATTTCGCGGAACTGATCTCTGGCCTCATACCCTACAACGGACTGGAAATCACGCACCATCAGCGGAAACGGATGGGGGCCTAACGCAGAACCGATACAGTAAATGGAATCTTTATAATTTCTGGCATAAGATTCAAATGCGGAATCCACTGCTTCTTTCAAGGTCTTTAATCCATGGCTCACCGGCACTACTTTCGCCCCTAATATTTTCATGCGGGTTACATTGGGGGCCTGCTTTGCAATATCCACCTCTCCCATATGAATCTCGCACTCCAGTCCGAAATAAGCGGCAGCCGTTGCCAGGGCTACCCCGTGCTGTCCTGCGCCCGTCTCTGCAATCAGCCTCTTTTTGCCCATAAATTTGGCAAGAAGCCCTTCTCCCATACAGTGGTTCAGTTTATGGGCGCCTGTATGGTTCAGATCTTCTCTTTTTAAATAAATCTGACAGTTGCCGATCTGCCTGGAAAGCCGTTCGCAGTGGTACACCGGCGTAGGCCGTCCCTGAAATTCCCGCCGGATTCTCCGCAGCTCGTGAATAAACTGGGAGGAATGGCAAATAGTCTGATACGCCTCTGTAATCTCCTCAAAAGCCGGAATCAATTCCTGGGAAAGATAGGCGCCGCCGTACGCACCGAAGCGGCCTTCCCTGTCAGGATAGTTTCTCAAATATGTTCTGTAATCCATTGATTTTCTCCTTCTGATGAACCTTAATTTCTTTCCTATCATATCATATTTTTTCTGAATATGGTACTGATTCTCTAAAAAACCCGGGAATCGCATTCATTCCGACTCCCGGGCTATGGGGATTCTGCCTACAGCTCTTCCCCATTGTCTTCTTCCATACTCTTATTGAATTCCTCATTGAGCCTGCTGAGAGATTCGTCAATCTCTCCTGCCTTTGCAATAATGGCAGAATATTTCTCTGTAGCCATGGAGGACAATTTCCCCATCTCTCCTGCTACGATATTGAATCCCCGTCCGGCTTCTCCGGCTCTCGCCGCCTCTATGGAGGCATTCAGGGCAAGGATATTCTGCTTCCTGGAAACCTTGGTTAAATCCTGCACCATGCCTTCAATCTGTTTCACATTCTTGGTTGTAACTTCAATCTCCTGATCTATGGTGCCGATCTTTTTCTTCTCCCGGTAACGGGTGTATTCTGAATTGATCAGCATATTGATCATCTCTCCCATTAAGTCTGCCGACGCACGGATAGATTCTTCCGTCTTAATGGGCACCTGCTTCAATGCTTCAATATATTCATCCGGATCAACGCCGATTTCCTCCGCCACCTTGCGGAATTTATCAAAATCAGGAGGCGCCGGCAATACCTGACCGCCCAGAATTGCCCCCAGCTTCTCGCCTTCCACTACAATATCCGCTGCAAAATCCATCAGTCCTGCATGGCAGAAATAAGTGCCTACACCTTCCATGTCGCATTTCTGGCAGCGTTTTAATCCAATTTCGCTTCCTCTTGTATATTTCATACAAAAATCCAGGAAATTACTGACTTCTGTCACATGCCTGCCTTCCCTGTCAATCATGCTGACGGCCACCCCTGTTGCTGTCGAAAATAAATCCTGAAGCTTCTGAAGCTTCTCTTTGTCAATTAAATCTAATATTTCCATGGCATTTTTCTCCTTTTCCCGGCAATTTCAGGCAATTCCATAGTATTGCAGATTCCTTCGCATACCTGATCAGATATACCTTTTGTAATATAAAAAACCGCACTATAACATCTGTTGACATTATAGCACGGTTGTCCCCATAAAACAATAAAATTTGCTTTTTCTTTAATTTCTGCTGTTCTGCTTTTTATTTACAAAATCAATGATTAAATCCACAGCATCCTCTATGCTTATGACGCTGCTGTCAATGGTAAGCTGATAGCCGTCCGCTTCATTCCATTTCTCATCTGCATAATATGTATGGAAACCGGCTCTTGCCTTATCTTCCTTCTCCACCAGCTTTCTGGCTTTCTCTGTGCTGATTTTGCGGCTTGCAGCGGTTTTGTCAATGCGGTATTCCAGGGGCGCGTGGATAAATACGCTTGTCATATCCGGATGATCTTTCAAAATAAAGTTCCCGCACCTTCCCACAATCACGCAGTCCTCCTTTTGGGCCAGGTTTCGGATAAATTCAAAGGGCACCTTCCGCTGCCCGTGGGCGCTGTTGTCTGTTGCAATCACATACAGCAGGCTGTTTACCGGCTGCTCCTGGTAAAAGTCACGCAGCTCATCGTATTTACCTGTCTTTTTCGCTTCTTCCGCCATTGATTCTTTATCATAATATTTCACACCTAACTTTTTGGCCAGTTCCCTTCCAATGACATGGCCGTAGCTTCCGAATTCTCTGCCAATTGTAATAATCATACGCTTCACTCCTTGGTTTCAATTTTTCATTAATATCATTATAGCACGATGAGTAGAGATTGCAATTGGGGATTTGAACCGAGTTCCATCTATCGGCTGTTCCAAAAATCAGTATATAAAAACAAGGATAATTCATGGCTGCAGTCCACAAATTATCCTTGTTTTTCTCTTATTCTTCTGTAATTCCATGCTCAATACCTACATGCTTTTTGCCAGGCTCTTGAGTACTTCTGCATTCAGGTTTCCGTTCATCATCATGCAGGATGCGGTAATCTGAGCGCCGTATTTTTCAAAGTAGCTTTTAATTGCATTCGTAATTTTCTTCATAATATCATCTCTCCTTTATGTTTGCTGTTGTTCTTTACATTGACTATCATACTATCCTGAAGCCGGAAAATATAGGGGGTATTTTGACTTATTTCAAGTCGATATTGACTTTATTGTTTTTATTTCTTATAATTTAACAAACACAGGAGCTTTATTTCAGATGTTTGAAGCATGCGCGGCAACGGAAAGGAATGATTATTTGAAACAGCCCTATTATGAAGTTTTCAGAGACGTCAACGAACTGGGGATACAGCTGGCATACCGCACCACCCCCGGCGGATACCATCCCCTGCACTGGCATGAGGAGCTGGAGCTTTTGTTCCCTCTGAACGGAGACGCCACGGTCACCATAGACGGAAGCACTTATCAATTAAGACGCAGGCAGCTTCTGGCCATTGAATCCGGACAGGTGCACAGTACCAACACTTACAGCGACCAGCTGATGCTTCTGTGCATCCATATTTCCAAGCGGCTGATGGAACGGTATCTGCCGGATATTGAATTGTTTCGGCTTTATTGCATTCCCGATGAAATTACCGATCAGCAGTTTCCTGAATATCTGAACCTGTGCCAGATGGCGGAAACACTGACACGGCTTTATATAGAAGAGGCTGCCGCTGGATTTCTGGAATCTGAGGGGATTATTCTGCAGATTTTAGCCCGGCTGATCCGTTACTTTTCCATCCGTTCTGCGCCGGAGGTGTCCTCTGCAGATATACAGGCCCGTCAGAGGCTCCGGGACATTATCACTTACGTGGGAGAACATTTCCGTGAACCTGTATCTTTACAGGACGGCGCTGATTTGCTTGGGCTGAACAAGGAATATTTCTGCCGCTTTTTTAAAAAACATATGGGGCTTTCGTTCCTGCAGTATCTCAATGAGATACGGATTACCCATATTTATCAGGAGCTTCAGAATACAGACGCCTCCATAACCGAAATTATGGAGGCAAATGGGTTTACCAATCAGAAATTATTCAATAAAACATTTAAAGAAATTTATGGGTGCACGCCCTCGGCTGTCCGGAAAGGCTCTCTGAGTCAGCATCCTCTTTAAAACAAATTCAGGCATCATTACCGCTGCACTCTTGCTCCTGCGCCGCCCATAATGGCTTCTACTTCTTTTTTGCTTGCCATGGTGGTGTCGCCCGGCGTTGTCATTGCCAGCGCGCCGTGGGCTGCGCCGTAATTTACTGCCGTCTCTGCATCTGCTGTGGTCATCAGGCCGTAGATTAAGCCGGAAGCAAAGGAATCTCCGCCGCCTACCCGGTCCATAATTTCCAGTCCTTTGTAGTCTTTGGCTTTATAGATTTCCCCGTCTGCCCAGCAGATGGCGCTCCAGTCGTTGACAGTAGCGGTTTTCACCTCACGCAACGTTGTGGCCACTACCTTAAAATTAGGATAGGTTTCTGCCGCATGGTTGATCATTTTCTTGTAGCCCTCCAGATTCAGTTCCTTCAGGTTCTTGTCATTTCCCTCGATTTCAAATCCCAGACAGGCAGTAAAGTCCTCTTCATTTCCAATCATAACGTCCACATATTTGGCGATTTCCTTATTTACCTCCTGAGCTTTGGAACGTCCGCCGATGGCGCTCCACATGGAAGGACGGTAATTCAAATCATAGGAAATCACGGTGCCGTATTTTTTGGCGGTTTTAATGGCTGCAAGAACTGTCTCGCAGGCCTGTTCAGACAATGCCGCATAGATTCCGCCGGTATGAAGCCACCGGGCTCCCAAAGTTCCGAAAATATAATCAAAGTCAAAATCTTCCGGCGTCGCTTTGGAAATGGCTGTGTTGGCCCGGTCAGAGCATCCCACTGCACCCCGGATGCCGAAGCCCCGTTCAGTAAAGTTCAGCCCGTTTCTGCAGATTCTTCCGATGCCGTCGGTTTTCATCCATCGAATCAGGGAAGTATCCACGCCGCCCTGAAGAATAAAGTCCTCCATCAACATACCCACTTCATTATCCGCAAAAGCGGTGATAACTCCGGTTTTCATGCCGAAGCATCTGCGCAGGCCCCGGACTACGTTGTATTCTCCGCCGCCTTCCCAGGCCCGGAAGCTTCTTGCCGTGCGGATTCGGCCTTCGCCCGGGTCAAGACGGAGCATGACTTCGCCTAAGGATAACGCGTCATATTTGCATTCATTTTCTGGTCTTAAGTTTAATTCCATGATTTCCTCCTTATTTACGGATCGAAGCTGCAAGTTCTACGGCTTCCTTAGTCAGTGCGCGGATCTTGTCAAATTCACCGTTTTTAATCAAATCGCCCTTTACCATCCAGCTTCCGCCGCAGCAGAGAATTTTATCAAAGGAAAGGTAATCCTTCAGGTTATTCACGCCGATTCCGCCTGTAGGCATAAATTCCATCATGGTATAAGGCGCTGCCATTGCCTTGATTCTGGCAATGCCCCCTGCCTGCTCTGCCGGGAAGAATTTGATGACTTTCATGCCCCGCTTTGCTGCCTGAGCCACCTCGGAAGGCGTAACGCAGCCTGGAAATACCGGAATCTTCTTTTCCAGACAGTAATCTACGATTTCCGGATCAAATCCCGGGCTGACAATGAATTTTGCCCCTGCCGCAACTGCCCGATCCACCTGTTCTATGGTAAGGACGGTTCCCGCGCCTACCAGCATCTCAGGATATTTCTCACTCATCAGCCGGATGGATTCTTCTGCCGCTTCTGTACGGAAGGTCACTTCCGCGCAGGGAAGGCCGCCTTCTGTCAACGCTTCTGCCAGAGGAACCGCGTCCCTAGCGTCATCCAGCACTACCACCGGAACTACTGCATACTCACGGAATTGTTCTTCAATTGTTTTCATAATCATTCTCCTTATCTTTTAATATCATAATTCATATTCATCAGATTCCGGATGGCCGCCGCATCGTCTGTGATATTGGCGTCTCCACGAATCGTATGCTTCAATGCGCTGCTGGCTACGGCGAAATTCACCATATCCATAGGTTTGTTCTGATTCATCATAGCGTAAATCAGGCCGCTGGCAAATGCATCGCCGCCTCCCACCCGATCCAGAATATTAAAGGTAAACAGCCTGCTCTCATACGTATGCCCTTCATACCACATATAGGCTTTCAGGCTGTTCTCACTGCCGCTGTGGGCATAACGGACATGTCTTGCAATACATTTCAGATTGGGATATTTCTCTGTAAATCTGCAGAAAATTTCATCCTGCTGCATAAAATCCGGCTGAAGGGGAAGGCCGTCTTTCCAGTCGCCTTTGCTGTGATCCTCTTCGTCTTTCCATAAATGATAGGGCTCAATTCCAAACAGCACGTCCACATAAGGCAGGCACTGGGTACAGAATTCCCTTGCTTCCTCCCAGGTCCAGAGAGTGCTGCGGAAGTTTCCGTCAAAGCTGATGGTAATTTCCTGTTCCCTGGCAGCTTTCAGGCACTTCAGAATCATTTCCCGGCAGTTATTCCCCAAAGCCGGCGTAATGCCGCTTAAGTGAAGCCAGGTAAATCCTTCCAGCAGCCTGCCAAAATCATAATTGCTGAAATCATATTCTGTGATGGCGCTGTGCCTGCGGTCGTAAATTACCTTGCTGGCGCGGATTCCGTATCCTGTTTCTAAATAGTAAGTGCCCAGACGGTGGGAAGGCGTCTCTTCCGGAGTGCTTAAAATCACCGGCGTACAGTGCACATCATTGCTTCTTAACAGCCGGACGGCGCTTTTTCCCAGACTGTTATTGGGAACCACAGTGAAAAATGTACTGTCAATTCCAAGGTTTGCCAGAGCCAATGCGATATTCGCCTCACTGCCGCCGTAACTTGCTTCGAAACTGGAAGCCATTCTGATTTTCTCATAATTGGGCGGCGTCAGACGGAGCATAATCTCTCCGATGGTGATAAATTTGTGGGAACTGCGGTTTTCCTTCCATAACGGGTTTGCATGATCCATGGACATTCCTCCTGACATCTGACGTCTTTTGTTAAGGTAAGTTCATCATAAAGTCTTGCGTTTCTTTTTTCAATACATCTGATGTATTTATTTTTCTTTCTCTTTTTTGCACAAAAAAGATGGCATTTATTTGAACGTAAAAGCCATCTTTTTGTATAAAATACCTATTTTATTAGAAAAGCCGTTTGAAAGATCTTCGATACATCTGATGTATTACATTTCCTGATCCCGTTCCTCCAACAGTTTCACAATCGCCTGGCGATTATAGGTCAAATGCATCATCATGGCGCATCTGGCGCCCACCGCATCCCGTTTGAGCATGGCTTCCGTCACTGCCCGGTGGGTTTTCAGCGTTTCCTCAATCAGCAGGCGATGAGTTAAGCTGGCAAAGGTATAGTCTGCCGTATTCATCGCAGGAATCAGCGTTTCCGCCACCTGGTTTTTGCTGCAGCGGGCAATCCAGGCATGAAATTCAATATCCTTGCCGATATGGTTATGGCCGCCCCGGTAAAGCTGTTCTGTGGCGTCGCACAGCATTTTTAACTTCTGCAGCTCCTCCCGGGACGCATTTTTGCAGGCCAGGGCGGCAAGCTCAGGCTCGATCATAAGACGCATTTCAAATAAATCAAGGGCCATCTTGTATTTGTCCTCTGTCTTGCTTAAACCCAGGGGATCTTCTTCATAGGTATTGGTATTAATCACATAGGTGCCGGAGCCTCTGCGCACTTCTAAGATGCCCCTGGACACCAGCCCTTTCACCGCTTCTCTTATGGTGCTGCGGCCAACGCCGAACTGTTTGGCAAGTTCAAATTCATTGGGAATTTTCTGTCCCGGCTCCACTGGTTTCTGGAGGATATATTTCATCAGCTTGTCCTCCGTCTGGGCGCCCAGGGGCTTTTTACTCATTTTTTCAAAGGTATACATGTTGGGCTTTTCCTTTTATTCTTTCAAAACGGGCAGGAAAATATGCTCCTTCTGCCGGTATTTTTCATTTTGGAAAATAAACCGGCATCCCATTTATAATTTACACAGCAAAGCAACCGCTTCATAGGGCCTGATCTGCATACTGCTGTCTATTGCAGCATCACTGTAGTTACCTATGAGCTTTATGGTATTCTCTGGTTGGCTGCACCATTCCGGCAAAACAAAGTCCCTTGTGTTTTCGGAAAAATTGCAAATAACCAGCAGTTTCTCTGCCCCCAGGGTTCTCGTATACACATAAAGATCCGGATCATCCGGAAGCAGCAGATCATAGCTTCCATAAACGATAATCTCATGGGTCTTTCTCAGGCGGATCAGCTCTTTATAATAGGAAAATACAGAATCTTCTCTGGCTGTCTGATCTTTGGCATTAATCCATTTGTAATTGGGATTTACCATAATCCAGGGCTTGCCTTCTGTAAATCCGGCATTTTCACTGTCGTCCCACTGGAAGGGAGTTCTGGCATTGTCCCGGCTCTTATATCTTAAGTATTTCAGCATTTCCTCCTGGCTGTACACGCCCCGCTCCGTCAGTTCCCGATAGGCATTCACACTCTCCAGATCTCTGAAATCTTCAATGCCCCCAAAGGGTACGTTGGTCATTCCAAGCTCCTGGCCCTGGTAGATATACGGCGTCCCCTGCATCAGATGCAGGCAGGCTGCAAGCATTTTGGCGGATAATTCCTGATATGCTTCACTGTCATTCCCATAGCGGCTGACGGATCGCGGCTGATCGTGATTTTCCCAGAACAGGCTGTTCCACGCTACGCCTTCTAACCCTTTCTGCCACCGGGTCAGCACTTCTTTCATTTCTCTTAAATCAATTTTCTTGTCTGTCCATTTATTTCCCTGGTCGGCGTCCACATCCATGTGTTCAAACTGGAACACCATATTCAGCTCTTTTCCGTCGCTGCGGGCGTATTTTTTGGCCTCTTCCAAGGTGACCCCGGAGCATTCTCCAACGGTCAGGGTATCCGCCCGGTTCAGTACCTTCTGCCTCATTTCCTGAAGATACTCATGGACATGGGGGCCGTTGGCTGTATCTGAAAAACCGGCGTAGCCTTCTATTCCGGCTTTTCCGTCCACAAACTCAGCAGGCTTGGAAATCAGGCTTATGACATCCATGCGGAAGCCGTCAATGCCTTTGTCAATCCACCAGTTCATCATTGCAAAAACTTCATTTCTCACCATCTCGTTGTCCCAGTTCAAATCCGGCTGTTTTTTGGAAAACAGATGCAGGTAATACATCTGTGTTTTATCGTCATACATCCAGGCGGAACCGGAAAAGCAGGAACCCCAGTTATTGGGCTCTTTCCCGTCCTTCCCTTCTCTCCAGATGTAATAATCCCGGTAAGGGTTGTCTTTGGATTTCCTGCTTTCCACAAACCAGGGATGTTCATCGGAGGTGTGGTTTACCACAAGATCCATCACAATTTTTATTCCCCTGTCATGGGCGGCGGCAAGCATTTCATCGAAATCCTCCATGGTTCCGAATTCTTCCATTATGCTCTGGTAATCGCTGATGTCATAGCCGTTGTCATCATTGGGGGACTGGTAAACCGGAGACAGCCAGATTACGTCAATCCCAAGCTCCTTCAGGTAATCCAGTTTTTCTGTAATTCCATTCAAATCTCCGATTCCGTCCCCGTTGCTGTCTTTAAAGCTGCGGGGGTAAATCTGGTATACTACGCTTTCTTTCCACCATTTTCTGTCTGATTCCGCTTTCATTAATTATAACCTCCACTTTCATAATAATATAGATCCTGAAAAGAACAGATCACCTGGCTGCAATCTGTTCTTTTCGGCTCTTTTGAGCAAATTCATTATCCTTCATCCGGCAGGTAATTCCGGCTGCCGTTTTTATTCAACCATAAATGGTTTACATCATCTGGAATCTATCTTTGATCGTTTTCAGCTTCAGTTCTGCTGTATGCAAAAGCAGGTCGGCTTCCTCCATCTCGCAAGGCGTTCCTACTCCTACCGCTTTCATTCCTGCCCGGTGAATTGCTTCAATGCCGGTACGCGCATCCTCAACGCCCACACATTCTTCCGGAACAAGTCCAAAAGCCTCCATTCCTGCCAGAAAAATATCCGGAAACGGCTTTGCATTCGGTATCTTAGCAGCATCTGCAACATAATCAAAATACTGCTCCAATCCAAGCTGATTCAGAATAAACGGAGCATTTTTGCTTACAGAGGCAAGAGCGATCCGAATCCCCTCTGCCTTCAGTTCTTCTAAGAATTCCCGAATTCCGGGAAGAATATCCGCCGGGGTAATCTGCTTGATTAATTCTTTATAATAATCATTTTTCTTCTCTGCCATGGCGGCTTTCTCACTCTCTGTATAATTCCCGCAGGCATTTCCGTTTTCCAGTATCAATTCCAGACTCTCCATTCTGGAAACCCCTTTCAGTTTTTCATTATATACTTCGTCAAAGGGAATGTCCAGTTCATCTGCCAGTTTTTTCCACGTAAGATAATGATAGCGTGCAGAATCTGTAATCACTCCGTCCAAATCGAAAATCACTGCTTTTAATTTATTTTTCTCCATCCATTCGCACTCCTACCAGAAAATATCTGTTAAAAATCAGGTAAATGATAATAATCGGGAACACAGATATACATGCCGCCGCCATCACCTGATGCCACATGGTTCCTGCATTCTGGGTCTGAAAACTCTGCAGGCCCAAAGTCAGCGTATATTTAGACGCCGTTTTAATATAAAGCATTGGTTTGGTAAACTCATTCCAGAACCCCATGAAAACAAAGATTGCCTGGGTCGCTATGGTGGGCTTTGCCAGAGGCATGCAGATCCGGAAAAACCTGGCATACCTTCCCAATCCGTCAATACTTGCCGCTTCTTCCACTTCTTTCGGAAAGTTCATAAAAAACTGTCTCATAAGAAATATATTTCCAATATTGGCCGCTGCAGGCAGAATCAAAGATGCATAGGAATCCAACAGCCCCATTTTCTGCAAAATCAGATAGTTGGGAATCAGCAGCACCTGAGAAGGCACCATCAGCATCAGCAGCAGCCCGTGGTAAATCTTATCCCTTCCCGGAAACGTCAGCCTGGAAAGGGAATAACCCGCCATGGTATTGATAAATACATTTACGGCAGTGCCGATCACAGCCACAATAAATGAGTTTAAAAACCATTTTGGAAACAGGGAAGATCTTCCGAAAATATATTTATAATTATCCAATGACATATTTTCGGAAATCAGGGACATGTTTCCTCCCACAATTTCTTTCAAAGGCTTAAAAGACGCGGACACCATCCAGAGGAAGGGATACACGGTGGCAAATGCCGCCAGCCCCAGTACGAGATACAGCAACAGTTTCCCAAAACTTTTTTTCTTCTTCATCTTCGCACCTCCTAATAGATTCGTTCTTCCTTATTTGCCTTTTCCGCAATTCTGGAAATCACCATAATTACAATTGCAAGAATCACCGCCATTGCCGCTGCGTAACCCATTGCATTCTGTGTGCCGAACGCATATCTGTAAATCATCAGTGATACCGTCAGCGTTGAATTCTCCGGCCCGCCGGAACCATTGGAGAAAATATACGCCTGATCAAACATCTGCAGCGTACCGATAATACTGGTCAGAAGCACATAGGTAGTAATGGGCTTTAAATAAGGAACTGTAATGTACCAGAACCTTTTAATGGGGCCGGCGCCGTCAATGTCAGCCGCTTCGTACATGGAAGCCGGCAGATCCTGTAGACTGGCCAGATACATGGTGGTATACATCGGCACTGTAGACCAGATATTCATAAGCATAATCACTTTAAGGGCAAAGTCCGGCTCCTGCAGAAAATTAATCCCCTGAGAAACCAGGTTCAGATTCATCAATACATTGTTGACAGGGCCTGTAACACTGAACATAAACATAAAGATCATGGTCAGCGCAGAGCTTGAAGTCAGCGTAGGCAGAAAATATACCGTGCGGAAAAAATATTTTCCCCGTATTCCGCTGTTGAGCACAGACGCAATAATCAGCGCAAACAAAGTCTGTACCGGCACAACCACCACTGAGAACATCAGCGTATTGGTAAGTCCCCGTCTGGCCACTTCATCGGTAAATACCCTCTCATAATTCTTAAGTCCCACAAAGGTGTATTCTCCGGTAAAAAGATTCACTTTCTGAAACGAAAGATAACATACAAACAGCACAGAAAGCCCTATGAATATAAACAAAATTATCAGCGCAGGCGTCAGAAAAAGATATCCCTGTCTGTGCTCTTTTTTCTCAAAATTTGAATACTTTCTTTGTACCGTTTTTGCTTTCTCCATCGCTTTTCATCTCCCTTCTTAATGGGGCAACCCCATGCGAGGATCAGTTCCCGTCCTGCTACTGTGCGTTTGCAATTTCGCTGTTTGCCTGCTTGTCAGCTTTTTCCATTGCATCTTTTGCAGATTCTTCCCCTTTGAAAACTGCCGGACAGAAGTTTTTATAAGCGGCGTCAATAATGCTGATTGTCGTTCCTTTTTGCCAGGGCAGGGCAATTTTGGTCATATCAGAATGTACTTTCCACACCGGATCGCTTTCAACATCCATTTTCTTTGCAACATCTTCCCTGGAGGGCAGACATCCTGCACCTGTACACCAGATTTCCATTCCTTCTGTTCCTGTGGCAAATTTCACCCACTCTTTTGCAAGCTCTTTTTCCTCAGTAACTGCTGAAATTCCCCATCCTACGGTAAAGGCCATGGAATACTGGGTTCCTTTGTAAGTGGGCATTTCTTTTACGCCGAAGTTCACATCATAGTCATTCTGCAGTGTTGTATACACCCAGTTTCCTTCCTCCATAATGGCTGCTTTTCCTGCGCCGAACACTTCGCCGTTCCATCCCAGGCCCATATCCTGGGGTGTTTTCCAACATCCTGCCTGGGTAAGCTCCGCCAGAAATTCCAGATTCTCCACTACGCCGTCAGAGCTTAACTGGGCATTGCCTTCTTCATCTGCGATACTTCCGCCTCCTGCTTCCAATACATAAATTTCTCTGGAAAGCTCCGGATTATAGGTCATGGCTGTTATCTGCCCCGGACCGTATTTATCATCCAGCTTCTTCTGAAGATCTGTCAAAAAGTCCTTGTAATCTTCCAATGCATCCGGAATATCCTCCGGCTTTACCCCTACAGAATCCAGCAGGTCTTTGTTATAATAGGTTGCCAGAGTAGATACATCCTTCGGCACACAGTATACGGTTCCGTCCTCTGCCGTAAAGGTTCCCACCAGATTTTCATAGTAGCTGTCCAGTCCCATTTCCTCTTTGTCCAATGGTTCCATTACACCAAGGCTGCTGTAAAAAGGAAAGACGTTGCCGTCAATGTAAAATACGTCCGGCGCTGTTTTTGCGATAAAATCCGCCTGGATCTGCGTATTGTAATCTGTGTATACTTTTGATTCCACCTTTGCGCCTGTCTGTTTTTCAAACGCATCCATCATCTTATCCAAAGCTGCCGATTCCTGATCGTTGCCGCCCCATATGCCAACTGTCAGGGTTTTGCCTGACATATCTTCGCTTTCGGAAGGCTTATCTGCGGTTCCTGCTTTGTCATTCCCGCCGCAGGCTGCCAGGCTTACCATTGTTACTGCCGCCATTGTAAGTGCCAGGATCTTCTTTGCTCTTTCTTTCATAAAAACTTCCTCCTTTAATATGTAGATTCTTTGAAACTAAAACGTTTTCGTTTTCAGTTAAAAAAAATTTAAAGCGCTGCAGCATAATTCATGCTTATTTTGTCTGTCAATTGATACTTCTCACCATAAACTTCAATTTCAATTGCCTTCGTTCCTGTTTCATTGATAATCCAGAGATTTTCATGATCCATCTTAATATGCAGCTTCTGACCATGCCAGAAAATACAGAACTCCAGGTTCTTCCAGTTGTCAGGCAGCGATGGACAGATTCTCAGACTGCCGTGAAGCATCCTTAATCCTCCGAATCCAAATACCACAGACTGCCAGATTCCTGCTATGGAAGCGGCATGAATCCCCGGATCTGAACTCTTCATATTCTCTCCCGCATCAATGCGTATGGCCCTTTGAAATAAGTCATATGCCATCTTTTTGTCTTTCATATCGTTGGCAAGAATTACGTGGGTGGACAAGGACAGTGATGAATCATGCAGCGTCTTTGGTTCATAATAATTCCAGTTTGCCTTTTTTACTTCCAGTGGAAACAGATCTTCCATCAGCAGGAAAAGAATCATAATATCTGCCTGTTTTGAAACCTGCAGATGATTCACCTGTTCCAGATTATATTCTTTAAAAAGCGTTCCCACTTCCCCCGCTTCTTTGTACTTGGCCAAATCAATGACCGGATACGTCAGGTAAGATGCATCCTGGGCTATCACCAGATCTTCCTCCCTGGGCCTGGGCAGATAAACCAGCGGCCGCCGTTCCTGCCAGATTTCATATGCCCTGTCCAATCCCATTTTCTGATTCAGTTTTGCGAACAGCTCAGGCTTTTTCTCCTTCAGTTCCTCATAGTACCGAATGGCAATCCCCAGATTCCAGTGGGCCATATAATTAGTAAATGCATTGTCATTGGCATGTTCTTTGTATTCATCCGGACCTACCACGTCATTGATATGATAGTTCTTGTCCTCTTCGCTCCACTCAAGCCTGGAAGCCCAGAACTTGGCTGTATCCATCAAAAGCTCATAGCCGCAGCGATCCATGAAATCCTGGTCGCCGGTTACCATATAATACTGCCAGATTCCATAAGCCACATCTGCTGTAATATGCTGTTCAATAAAACCAGACCAAATCTTAGTTGGCAGTCCCGTTACAATATCTGCCGCTCCCCAGACCGGCGTCGCCTCTCCGTCATCCAGCCAGGCAGATTCCCACGGAAACTGGGCTCCTTCGTAATGGTTGCCCTTTGCCTTTTGATGTGCGCCCGGCAGAGACAGATAACGGTATTCCTCCAGGGACCGCGCAACTGCAGGGTCTGTAAATGTAAAGTAGGGCAGAGCAAAAATGTCTGTATCCCAGAAAGTATGCCCTTTATACCCCTCGCCGCTTAATCCTTTTGCCCCGATATTCATACGGTTGTCATGGGCTGGCGTCATGGTATAGAGGTGGTACTGGGCAAAACGAACGGCAAACTGATCCATTGGATTGTCAGATTCTATGACAACCGGCATCCGGCTCCACACCCGTTCTTCCCACACTGCAGCGCTCTCTGCAGCCAGAGTATCATATCCTTTCTTACTGCTTTCTTTTAATGCACAAAGCCCGGTTTCCTGAAGCTCCTGAACAGTTTTTCCTGTGTGCTCCTGATCTCTGGAGGTATAGACATTGCTGATTTTTTCAATAACAAGGGTCTGTCCAGCCTTTAATTCTTTCGTGTACTCACAGCTTATCTTTCTGCGGTCCATCACAATCAGCTTCTGCATTTCACAGGGCTGCCCGTTCTCCCTAAACTCACATGCAGACGTAAACACAAAGTTCAGCTTTGTCTCTGTGGTAGTCTGGCAGGACTGCATGTATTTCCCGTCATAAAACCGTTTATCCCCTTCCGAGAAATGCTGCACTCCGCTGTTTGTCACACTTCCGTCTATTCCAGGCACAAGCTTTAGCTTCACATCATGGTTGACGGAAGTCAATGTGATTTTCTGGGCCGCCACATGCAGGTCTTTCATGGACACAATCCTCTGAAACAGAATCTCCACTTCGTCTCCTGCCGGCGATACCCATCTGACCTTCCGGCGCAATTCCCCTGTTTTAAGATTAAGCTGACGGCAATAATCTTTTACTTTTCCTTTTTCCAGAGAAAAAATTTCTCCGCCGATTTCCATAGGAATTTGAATCACATCTGCCGCATTAGGGAGTTCTGTCACCTCATTTTCATCAAACTTATTAAAGGTGCCGGCCACAAAAAACCCTCTTTTTTCTCCAAGATACTGTTCTTCCGTTGCGCTTCTGATACACATGTAGCCATTGCCAAGGCACATAACGGATTCACATTTACCCAGATATCGGCTGTCAAATTCCTTTTCTGCCAAAATCCAGTCTCTGGCCCGTGAATAATCCATAAGCGTTCTCAATTTCCACTGTCCTCCTGTTTCGTTTCATTTCCTGACCTGGTTCTCCGGCGTTCCTTACATCAGAATACGGATGGTACTACAGGTCATTCTCTGTGGCGCCGAAGCGTATTTGAAAGATGTTCAATGATAAAAATAGTGATTGGATATCAGCGCAAGGGCGGCAATTCCGCAAATATCCAGACCTGCTGCAAGAACCGCATCTATCTGCAGCGCAAAGATAAACATGCAGTCCAGCGCTATCGCAGCAGGAAGAAACAATCTCAGACTCTTCTTAAAATCGTTGGTATTCCTGTAAAGCCAGGCACAAAACCAGGCTGCCATACATATCAATAACACTGCGCCCAACAGGCAGAACGGATTCATTCTCGCCAACAGGGAATTTTCATCTGCTGCCATCTTTCTCTTCCCCTTTTCTCTGTACTTCAAAGCGATATACTACCCTGGTATTGCCGGCTAGATCATGCAGCATTCTCCCGTCTTTGCGCACAAACATCATAGCAATACTGGCTGCGCAGGCAGCCCATCCGAAAACGGGAACGATATAGAGTGATTTCACCAGTTCCCGGATTCCAACATACAGAATCGGCGCTTTCCCTCCGCCTGCATCCACGCATTTGAGCCTGCCAAAATATTTCCCCGGGGACTGTCCCCAATATTCTGTGAATAATGTGCCGCAGACTGCAAACAGAAATTGAAAAAACAGTTCCGCCTGCCTGACGGACACATTAAAAATCCCCATCATGATCATTTGAATCGGAATCATAATGATAAGTCCGTCCAGTATTCCGCATAAAATCCGCAATGCCGCTTCTGGTTTCCTCATTCCCGTTCCTCATTTACCAAAACGTTTTCGATAATTTGATAATAACAAACTGACAACCTTTTGTAAAGTCGAAAAAAGTGACAAAAATACTCTCGTATATTTGTCACTTTTTACTATGGAAGCCGTTGGCTTCCATAGTATGGATGGCCATACGGCCCGCCGGACGGCAGGCTGTGCATGATGGAGGTTTACTATGGATGGCCATACGGCCTATCGCACGACAAGCTAAGCAAGATGGGGGTTTACTATGCAACCATGTTAGATTATTAATGATCCTCTCTGACCGGCCCTGTGGTACCCCTTGGAACCAGTTCATGGGGTAAAATAACTTCAGCCGGAACCTCTTCCCCCTGTATCATCTTCCAAACCGCTTTACTTCCTTCTGAGCCCAACCTGGAGGGTCGCTGACGGACTGTGGATATTCCCTTATAAACATAATCCGCAATGGGAATATCGTCAAACCCCATCACAGAAATATCCTCCGGAACCCGCTTTCCCATAGCCTCAATGCCCCGGACGGCACCGATTGCCATCATGTCGCTTGCGCAGAACAAGGCAGTTATCTGAGGATACTTCCTTATCAGTTCCTGGGTTTTTTCAAATGCAACATCTTCTATAAAGTCACAGTATATCATATAATCCAACTGCAGCGGTATTTTTGCTTCCAACAATGCGGAAACGTATCCGCTGTAGCGTTCTCCGCATACATCAGCTGTAATTCCTCCGTTCAGCATTCCTATCTCTTTATGGCCAAGCCCAATGAGGTATCTGACCGCTTCTTTGGCCGCTGTTACATTATCAATCGTAATCTTGCATTTATTCTTGCCGGAAACCTTCATATCTATCAATGCGCAGGGAATACTGCTCTTTAAAATCTCTCCGTAATAAGGATCGTCTGTCTTAAGGCCCGTTACAACCACACCGCTCAGATTTTTTTTCTTACATAACTGCAGAAAGCTCAGTCTTTCCTGCCTGGCCTTATTAGTAGCAAGAAGTACAAACTCGCAGTCATGTTCATTGCACTGCTGAAAAATACCATAAATCAGCCCATAAACAAAACCGTTTTCGTCTTTTTCCCGTAATTCTGACGTCAGCAGTGCAATTGTCGTATCCGCTTTTCCTCCCAGTGATCTTGCGCTGGAATCCGGCGCATAATTCAGCCGTTCCACTGCTTCCTGAACCCGCTCCTTCGTTTTCTCACTGACATCTGAGTACCCATTCAGAGCCCTTGAAACAGTGGTAATAGAGACTCCTACTTCTTTTGCCACATCTTTAATACCAATTTTCTTCACCGTTCATGTGCACCTCAAATCTTTGTTATTCCTGATAAAGCATCCTCTCTTTATCTTTTTTATTGTACCACACTCAAAGCTGCCTTTCATTATATTTTTTACTGTCAGAAACGTTTTCGAATCTTCTTATATGGAACGGTAATACTTTTCATTTCTTGAAATCCCTTATGGCTTATGCTAATATAAGTCCATAAAAATGCCATGCTATCCGCAGATATTTATTTCAACATATATGCCAGAGCAGAAAGGAGACTTATGAGTTATGTCCAAAACATTCAATACCAACGGATACTGTGATCCGAAGCTGCATTACATGGTAAATCTGGACAGCCGTCTGCATGAAATAAAAAACATGATAGACGACGGAAAATACTTTACTATCACCAGGGCCAGACAGTATGGTAAGACCACAATACTGACCGCCCTGGCTGATTTTCTGGCAGAAGATTATGATGTTATCAGTCTGGACTTCCAGACCATCAGTTATGCTGATTTTGAATCTGAACAGCGTTTTGTGGCTGCTTTTGCCGGCGAATTATCCGCCCATGCTGAACATATTCCCTCAGAAACAAGAGAACTATTGGAAAGATACGCATCCCAACAGCCTCAAACTGCCACTCTTTCTGCCTTGTTCCGGACACTGACACAGATGTGCCAAAAAAACCGGCGGCAAATTGTCCTGATCATTGACGAAGCGGATTCTGGCGCCAACAATCAGGTATTCATAGATTTCCTTGCCCAGCTTCGGGCCTATTACATGCTGCGGCTGAAAGTCCCCACGTTCCAGTCTGTGATTCTGGCCGGTGTTTATGATTTGAGGAATATTCCCAGAAAAATTCAGGCGGCCGAACACTGCCGGGAAAACAGCCCCTGGAACATTGCTGCCGATTTCCTGGTGGATATGAGTTTTTCCGCTGAAGAAATTGCCGGTATGCTTCAGGAATATGACGCAGAGCATAACACCAAAATGGAGCTTAGCCAAATGGCACAGCTTCTCTATGACTATACTTCCGGATATCCTTATCTGGTATCAAGACTCTGCATGTTTATGGATGAAAGGCTTACCGCCAATCCCTGGACAAAGGAGGGGTTTCTGTCCGCGGTAAAAATGCTTCTGGAAGATGACAATCCGCTGTTTCAGTCTTTAATGAATAAATTTAATGATTTTCCTGAGCTGAACCATGTCATTTCACAATTATTATTTCAGGGCAAGAGCATTGCATATAACCCGGATGATACAGCCGTTCAGAATGCAAAAATGTTCGGCTTTGTAAAAACTGAAAACTCCACGATTTTGCTTGCAAACAGGATTTTCGAAATGCGGCTGTACAACAAGTTCCTTTTGGATTTTAATGAACAAAATACCGGGATATATACAGAAAGTATGCGAAATAAAAATCAGTTTATAACAAACGGACATTTAGATGTCAGAAAAATACTGGAAAAGTTCACAGAGGTATTCGACTATTTATTTGGTGATGAAAATGAATCATTTCTGGAAGAAACCGGCAGAAAATATTTTATGCTGTTTTTACGTCCTATCATCAATGGCACAGGCAACTGTTACGTAGAAGCCCGGACAAGAAATCAGCAGCGAATGGATTTGGTGATTGATTACCTTGGAGAACAGAGTATTATTGAAATGAAAGTCTGGCGCGGAAATACCTATCATGAACGGGGTGAAGAACAGCTTATAGGCTATCTCGATTATTTTCATCTGAAAAAGGGGTATATGCTCAGTTTCAATTTTAATAAGCAGAAAGAAATCGGAGTAAAAGAAATCCTCCTCGGTGATAAATTAATCATTGAAGCGGTTGTATAAGGCTTTCTGAATATAAGAAGTAAAAAATAATTCTGCATTTAATTTTTCAAACACTGGAGACAACACTTATAAACGCCCTCCTCTGCCATATGTTTCAGACCACAGAGACGCCATAAAATAAGCCGACAGGCTGAAAGTGCAGTCTACGGCACTTTCAGCCTGTCAGGTCTTTCTTAAGAACTGGTTCCTCACAACTCTTTTTTCTTAAAATTTTCAAACAGGGCAATCAGCTGGGGCAAACCTAATCAGGAAAACCTGGATCACATAAGTCTGAAAGAAGCTGCAGAGTATGTGGCTGAAGGACAGTTTGCGCCGGGAAGTATACTTCCAAAGACAGAAGGC
Organism: Petralouisia sp.; assembly: GCF_056822245.1. NCBI lineage: Bacteria > Bacillati > Bacillota > Clostridia > Lachnospirales > Lachnospiraceae > Petralouisia > Petralouisia sp. The sequence continues at coordinate 34,887 of NZ_JBQIOP010000017.1, forward strand.
GCCATGAAATTTGCACGTACTTATCCAAACAAAAAGGCAATTGACACCCTATGGAATCAGGTCTCATAGTAAACCTCCATCTTGCTTAGCTTGTCGTGTGACAGGCCGCATGGCCATCCATGCTATGGAAGCCAGGGGCTTTCATAGTACTTTTTACTCCGCTTTTATAAATATTTCTTCTTTGCTTCACAAATCATCTTTGCCGCTTCATTCACAATCTCCATATCTGTGTCAGCCAAAGCCGGAAGGGGCGCTCGAACGCTGCCAATGTCAAGCCCTTCATTCAATTTCAGAATGGCTTTCATTACTGCGTACAGGTTTCCATGGGCAGAACACATTTTGTAAATAATCTCATTGCAGGCATACTGGATCTCTTTTGCCAGTTCCATGTTATTTTCTTTGATGCACGCATCCATTTTCAGGAACAATTCCGGCATAACGCCGTAAGTGCCGCCGATTGCGCCCTCTGCCCCTATCACGCGTCCGCTGATAAACTGCTCGTCCGGGCCGTTGAACACAATATAATCCGCGCCTGCCTCCTGTTTGAACACCTGAATATCCTGTACCGGCATCGAAGAATTCTTAACGCCGATGACATTGGGATTTTTCCTCATCTCTGCAAATAGCCCGGGCGTAAGCGCAACTCCGGCAAGCTGCGGAATGTTGTAAATTACAAAATCTGTATTGGGCGCCGCCGCACTGATATCATTCCAGTACTTTGCCATTGCATGCTCCGGCAGATGAAAATAAATAGGCGGAATTGCCGCAATAGCGTCTGCTCCCAAAGATTCCGCATGTTTCGCAAGGAGCTGGCTGTCCTGTGTGTTGTTGCAGGCCACATGGGCAATTACGGTCAGTTTTCCTTCTGCAGCTTTCATTACGCTTTCCAGCACAAGCTGCCGTTCCTGAACGCTCTGGTAAATGCACTCTCCGGAAGAACCGTTAACATATACGCCTTTTACGCCTTTTTCTACAAAATACTTTGTCAGCGCTTTAACACCCTCCGGGCTGATCTTTCCGTCTTTATCATAACAGGCATAAAATGCCGGGATTATTCCTTTATATTTTTCAAGATTTCTCATTTTTTCTTTCTCCTTTTCTTTCAAACATTACTCTTTCTAAAAGAGCGGCTACCCCTTAAAGGTAACCGCTCTTTCCGCTAAACCGCCGGGAGTTCAGGCGTCGCCTTATAATGAAACTTTCAGTTCATCTATGGTGAATGTCTCATACTTCAGGATATTTTTCAAATGCAATTCATTTCTGGACCAGGAATCATATTTCTCGTATAACACTCCGATCTCGCCATTGGGAAGCTCGGTTAAACAGGAATAGGAATATCCCATCTGCGGTGTGTCAACGGAATAGCAGTATTTCCATTCCACAGAATACTTATCTGTGCCGGAATTTCCAGTATCATTGATTAATCCAATCCAGATTTTTCCGTTCTTTCTTCCGTTTGTTGCGTTTGGAGCTGACAGTAAAATTGCCGGCTTTCCGTCAATCGGCTGTGAATAGTTGATGACAGACAACTGTGTGCCGTATGATGTTGTTGCAATTCCCGAAAGAGGAACACGCTGGCTCCAGGTTTCTCCGCCGTCAGCGCTGCTGACTTCCGCAATATACCCTGAACCGGTTCTTAAATATGTTTTCAATGAGCCGTCCGGCATTTCCACGATCTGCGCTTCTGCTGTAGCTCCGCCTGTGAAATTGTCCGCTTCCACATAAGTCCAGGTGGTTCCATGGTCGTCGCTGTACATAAATCCTAACTCTGCAGATGATTTGGAATACAGAGGCACAAGCAGCCGTCCGGCATGTTCGCCTTTAGATATCTGAATTCCAACGCCAGGGCCTACCACCAGGAACTTGGATACTTCTGGCTTAAATGTACTTACAATCTGTAAATCGGACCAGGTAGTTCCCTCATCATCAGAATATCTCATTGCCAGATAATTGGTGGGGAATGCCTTAAAATCTGCATCTTTGTAGAATACATTCATATTTACGTCGGTATCTGTTTTTGTTTCCAGTAAAGTGGTTCCCTGGAAGTTATAGTCATACTGTTTACAGGTCAATGCCGTTCCGTTCTTATAGATGTTATACTCTGCATCCACACTGTATTCTGTTGCTGTATTTGCCGCGTCATTGTAAATCACGCCGTTTTCTCTGATTGTATATCCGTATGTACCTGCTGCATCGTCTTTCCAGCGCAGTTTCAGATACTTCTGACCATCAATTTCCTTGAACCCGGAGCCTACTGATGCATTAGAGCTTCCGATTCCGGCAGGCATCAAATCCGCAAAAAGGAATATGCGGCTTGTCTCTTTATCTTCCAAAAGAACCGGATCGATATAAGAAGCGCTTCCCTGAATCTGAACGTTCTTTCCGACATCATCCCGCGGCCAGTCAATGTTCTTATCTACGTAATCATCGAATTTCAGCGGTAAGGTAGGCTGCCCCCAGGTCTCACCTCCGTCTGTACTCTTCGCAAATGCAATATTAATCTTGCTCTTGGAATCATGCGTTCCGCCATACCTTGCGTCTGCCGCTGCAATCACAGTGCCGGACTTCAAAGTAAGAAGGGACGGGATACGGAAATAATTGGATTTTGTGGCGTCTCCTGCATAAAAGATATTCTTTGCATAGGTCGTCTCTCCCGTTGCTGCAATCAGCTCTTCATCGGAAAGTGCATCCTGATATACCTGGATACTATTGATTGTTCCCCCAAAAGGATACGAAACTGCACCCTGACGCACGGTTCCGCCCAACATGGCATTATCTACTCCGGTAATATCACTGATGAACTTAAATGCCGTCTGGTCGAGTGAGGCAATCAACTCTCCATTTGCAAACAGCTTGTACTGACTATTTTCTCTGTCGGCCTTCAACGCAATGGTATTCGGCACTCTTTCCCCCTTGTAACTGCCGCGTACGGCTGCCGGCCGGGACAGCGTATATTTAAACACATTGTCGTTATTCCGCAGCTCCATTCCAACTGTGCCGGTATTGGTCACATATAAATGGAAATGCCTGTTCTGGTTTCCGGCTGTACTATTCCCAACACTGAAAAGAGATTGAATCCCATTCTCACTTGTGGTCTTGTAAGAAATAAGGATGGTGCCCTGTTCCAATGCTTTTACCGCATCTATGCCCGACTCTCCGTTTAAGCTGAACCCGGCGCCCTCCTGAATCTCAATCCCTTCTTTTTGAAAAACAGGAGCCCCTGAAGTTTCACTGATTAATTCGCTCATACTTACCGCCGCGTCAGTTTGCGGTTCCTGCGCAGATACGCTCATGGGCATAATACATAATGCAGCAGCCGTCGCTACAGAAATGACTTTTTTATAGTTATACATAATACTCCTCCTATCTGATCACTCTACCTCATTTTACCTCATTTTACCTCATTTCACTTTCCGATGATTTCATTTAACTTCACTTTTCGATCCTCAAATCTTGATTTTGTGCAGGCATCCGCCGTTGCGATTGCCGCTCTTGCTGCTTCACCGGTCAGCAGCGGCCGGAATTCATCATCCACCTCTTTTCCGTGTAAAATTCCATTCAGGTATTTCATTTCATTTTTCATAATGCTGTGCAGCCACATGGGCGGTTTCTTCCCTGGCTTTCCATACATGATTGCGCCGTCCATCTCTGTACCATGATAAATCCTGGTACGGTCATCATCCTCTTCCTGGGATTCATGCACTAAAAAATGTTCCTCCTTTCCATTTACTTTCAGAGTTCCTCCGCAGTTGCACATATCAATTCTGATGGCTCCTTCTGTTCCCTGAATCAACACATAGTGCTCCGGCCAATGGAACGCAGAGCCCCATTCCAGCACAGCATAGCGGTTATCCGAGAATTCCATGTTTACAAACAGCATATCGTCCTCGTCCCCGAATGCGTCGCCCTGATGGGCAACATTTCCGCCTGTCATAGTAACCTGTTCGGGCATTCCTCCCATCAAAAACTGTACACAATCCAACTCGTGAATGTGGTGGTACAGATGACCGCCTGATTTTTCCCGGATTTTTTTCCAGGAAATGGTGGGCTGTTCTTCCTCCCAGCCGTTTCTTGCAGAATGGCAGTACAGAATTTTACCAATCACTCCGTCGTTGATCAGCTTCTTCGCATGACGCACCCCATGGAAGAAATTCATTACATGGCCGGCCATAAACACCACACCGTGCTCCTGGCAGGCTCTTACCATCTCGTCGCAATCCTGGTAGGAAAGGGCAATTGGTTTTTCACAGAAAACATTTACCCCATGTTCAGCCGCTTTGATTACTGGTTCTTTATGTAAATAATTGGGCGTTGCTATAATAACTGCATCCACATCTTCCCTGCTGTACAAAGTATCCAGATCTGTTTCCACATCACACCCCAGCTCCTCTGCCACAGACTGGGCATTTTCCGGGTCAAGGACTGCAACGATTTTCGCTCCTTCCTCTTCCTTCATAATTCTGCCAAGCTCTGCGCCAAAATATCCTGTTCCTACTACTGCATATCCTATTGTTTTCATTTTATATTTACCTCCAAATTTATTATTTCACTGCGCCTTCTGTCATACCGCCTGCAATCTTATTCTGAATAAACATAAAGAATACCACCGAGGGGACAACTACGAGAGCTGATGCTGCCATCATATCTCCCCAATTTAAAATTTCGGCTCCCTGTAATGATTTCAATGCCACCGAAACTGTCATCTTCTCTGTACTGTTAATCAGTATTAAGGAATATAAAAATTCATTCCAGGCATTGATAAATGTATAAATGGCCGTTGCCACGATTCCCGGCATTACCAGAGGAAGCACAATCTGTACAAACGTCTGAAGCTTGTTGGCTCCGTCCACTCTTGCCGCCTCTTCAATTCCAATGGGCACCGTCTTAAAGAAGCCCACCAGCATCCATACCGCATACGGTACGCTGAAAGACAGATAGACAATCACCAGTCCGATTCTCGTATTTACCAGTCCTGCCTTTGCCATTACCATGGAATATGGAATTGCAAGCAGAATCGGCGGAAACATATAGGTGGTCACAAGCACTTTGGACATAATTGAACCAAGCTTCGGGAAAAACCTTACAATTCCGTATGCCGCCATGGATGAAATCACAATGGCGATACATGTAGTCGAAATAGCTATGAGTAAGCTGTTTGCAATATTTTCCGCAAACCCAAGCTCGTTGATTACATGCAGGAAATTTTCCAGGGTAAATTGCTTCGGCAAAATCCTTGTGGGGTTCGCCGTCAGATCCCCGGATGTTTTCACAGAGCATAACAGCACCCACACCAATGGGAAAAAGGCCACCACTGCTAAAATAATCAGATAGATATGACAGAAAACATTTCCGATTTTATCTCTTCTCGTTGTCATTACTTATCCTCCTTTTCCCATTTTCCGATAATCGTAAAGTATACCACGCAAATCATCAGTAAGAATGCCAGCAGCAGCATGGTAACTGCAGAAGATCTTCCTAACAATTTAGTATTCCATCCCATGTTATAAGCATAGATCGGCATGGTTGTGGTTGCATTTGCAGGGCCGCCTCCTGTCAGCAGGTAAATAATATCAAAGTTATTAAATACCCAAATGGTACGCAGCACTACCAACAGACCTACCACAATCTTAATATGGGGAACTGTAATATACCAGAACTGCTGCACCTTAGAAGCCCCGTCAATCTGCGCCGCCTCATACTGTTCCTGAGGGATTGTCTGCAGAGCAGACAGCACATTTACCATAATCATCGGAGCGCCAAACCATACATTGATAAAAATCAGAGTCAAAAATACCAGGCCGCTGTCACTGAGGAACTGCGGCAGTTCGCTGCAGATGCCCAACTGTACTAACAGATTGGGAACAAAACCTGAAACTCCGTTTAAAATCCATTTCCAGGAAAGTGCAATAACAATTGAGGGAAATGCCCAGGGAATAATCATCAGTGTCCTGTATACTCCTTTACCCATGTTGACACGATTGATTGCAAGAGCTGCAGTAAAACCGATAAACAACTGTCCAAACAGAGAACCTACCGTCCATAGAATAGAAGTAAAAAACGCTTTGTAAAAATTCGAGTCTGAAAGTACCGCCTTATAGTTATCCACCCCTATAAAATCATACGACGCCCGAATCAGATGTTTTGTTGTCATGCTGTAATACAGACTGGAAAAAATCGGATATATCAGCAATGCACCTACAATCACCAGCGCGGGAAGGACAAAAATCCATCGGGCATAATCAAATTTTACTTTTCTTTTCATTTCATTACCATATGCCTTTCTTAATCTGCGGCCGCCGCAGGAAACATCCGGCAGTCATTGATACTGCATCCGCCTTCCTGTTTCCCTTTTCACGCGGCCGCCTCTCTACTGCAAACTACTGTACAGTAAGGAACAATTCATTTAATTTGTCCTCCGCAGCTTTTGCCGCCTCTTCCACATCTGTTCCGTTGGTAATGATGTCCTGGAACATGCTCTCAATAATTCCCTGTGAAGTAAGGAAGCCTGCCTGAACGCTGGGTCCGTGCTCGTATCCAATTGCAGTTCCTTTGTTCATTGCATCTGTAATTACTTCCACTGCATTAGAGAATTTCTGAACAGTTTCATTCTTCTGATATTCCGGTGTATCGGAAATTCCGGTGATGGAAGGAAGCATACCTACCGGAGTTGCATCCAGGAATTTGATATAAGTATCTTTCTCATAAAGTTTTTTGATAAATGCCTTACAGATATCCTGATGCTCGGAATTATTCCAAACAACCATAGGAATGTTGGAGGTCTCTGCTCCATGATCCGGGTCATCCGCATTGATCTTCGGCAGCGGCGCGCAGTCAATCTGGTCTACTAAATCCGGTGAGTTTGTCTCCACTCCGCCAATCTGGAATCCAGAGTTAAAGTCAAAGGCTGTTTTACCCTGATAGAACAGGTTCGCCTGATCCAGTACCGCATAGTTCACAGAATCTTTCGGTGAGCAGTTCTCATAAATGTCTAACCAGTAGTTGATGCCTTCAATTGCCAGGTCACTGGTCAAATCTGCCTTCAGGTCATCGGTCAGAAGGCTTCCGCCGCCCCGTCTTACATAGAAGTTCAAAAATCTTGTTCCCATCAGGTCATTGGAGCCGCATGGGAATGAACATCCATACACGCCGTCTTTGGTAAGGGCTTTTGCAGCTTCTGCAAATTCAGCCCAAGTGGTTGGTACGGAAAGCCCTGCCGCCTCTAATAAATCCTTTCTGTACCACATAACCTGTGCATGGGAATACAGAGGAAGGGAATAACATGCGCCGTCTTTCTCGCCTTCGGACAATGCAGCTTCGGAGAATTTATCTCTTCCGATGTCGTCAATCAAATCATCCACCGGCACTAATGCTTCGGAATCCATCATTTCTACCACATGTCCCGGAAGGGCCGTACTCATATCCGGCACGTTTCCAGAGGCAAGCCCTGTGGTCCACTTTGTATAAAAATCTCCCCATGAAAATGTTTCAATCGTAATTTTTACATCCGGATTATCCTTCATAAACTGATCTGCTGTTTCCTGAATCACTTCCAGTCTCGGACCCTGGGTGAAAGAATGCCAGAATGTGATATCGCCTTCTAATTTTCCCGATTCCTCCTCAGTTGTCCCGTTGGATGCCTCCTGCGATGCTGAACCTTTGTCTTTGGAACCGCAACCAGCAAGTATCGTCGTGGCAATCATAGTTCCTGCCAGTAAAATGGCCAATTTTCTTCTCATAATCTCGTCCTCACTTATACATAATGCTGTTAACTAGTTACTCCTGATTCGTGTGGCCACATCAAATCGTTTATTGTATGTACATTTTATTGTTATTTTTTGTGCATGTCTACTAAATACACTCTCAAAAATAGCATTAGACACTCATTTTTATATTTTTTCCTTTTTAATCATTCCATAAACTCCCATTTATAAAGGAAAAGCAGCTCTGACCACCAATCCGGTTTGATTATGTGTTGAGCTGCTTTCTATTACTCCGGCGGTTAAATATCGCAGTAGATTACGCAGAACAAATCTTCATATGCAAGGCGGAAGATTGAGCTGTAGCGAGTGCTACAGCGATTGATGAGGGTCTGCCCCGCTTTATCGGGCACAACGCAGCAGATGGAGGTTTGAGCAAGTAAGATACTGTGATATTTAACCGCCGGAGTAATATTATTGTGCGGTTTTCACTTTAATTTTAACAACTATTTTTTTAACTGTCTCAGGCTTCTCATTCATCATAGCCACTTTATGGGCGTCGCTTGGGTAACATACCATGAAATCACCCGGCTTCAGCAGATATCTTCCCGATTCCTGGCCTGTGTAGAATCCAATGTCCTTTTCCTGGCTGAAGGGCGTTTTAACCTGAAGGCCGCATACATCCGCCGTTGCGATTCTTTCCGCGCCTTCCATAATGTAGTGAAGGTCAATGTACTTTCTGTGCGCCTCGTAAGCACATTCTTTTTCTTCTTTGCTGACAAATGAAACCGGGTTTGCAAAACTGCAGTCCTCCTGAATCACCGTATTCGGAAGCAGTTCCTCCCATTTTCCTATCTTATCCAGATAGCACAGCGCCTGGTAAATTTCCGCATCTCCCTTATAGTTCTCCTTGTTTTTCAGGGAATCAAATATCATTGTGCCGCTCTCCTTTCTAAATCCTGCGAATCTCATTAATGGTATCTATTTTACTATTATAAGGGACAAAAAAAATTTCCGATACGGATGATACATCTATTAATAGCACTACACGCTCATTTTTGTGCTTATTTTCTGTTTTTATCAAGCGCCTGCAGACAGCAGGGGATAGAATCTGTGACAGAACGCAAAGAAAAAAGCCTTGGGAACTTGAATTCCCAGGCTTCTTCAAAGAGGCGCAGACCGGATTTGAACCGGTGAATCAGGGTGTTGCAGACCCACGCCTTACCACTTGGCTACTGCGCCGTAACGAAATTATTGAATTGTTATCTTACTGTCCGGCAGAACCATGATTCAATGCCTTAACTTATTATATTATAACAAACATCACAATATTCGTCAAGATTTATATTCCATAAAATACCAGAACCGATACCTTACAGAAATGACTCCTACGGGAATCGAACCCGTGTTACCGCCGTGAAAGGGCGATGTCTTAACCGCTTGACCAAGGAGCCGTAATATTGTCAACAACAATGACAATATTACCATAACTTTATTTTTTTTGCAAGTACTTTTTTTTATTTTTTTGCTAAAATTTCAGTACATATTTTTATCCGACTGGTACTTCATAAAACATATCTTCTGTTAATTTTTCATTCTCGCTCTGTCCGCTATTCTCTTTCCAAAAGAGCAATGCCTGGACATTTTTGGAATCTATCATTCGATTAACGCTTACAGATACCTGATAAAGATCCGAGTCTTTGTTTAGATATCCCTCACTTCCTCCATTTACAATACCTGTATAAATATTCCCATCTTTCATTTTAATACCGGCAATCCCTGGAGGTTCTGCATAAAATGTCGCTATCCCTTTCTGTTGATTTGTTTCATCATAGTAAGGCTCTTCCACTGTTTTTCGTGGCATATGATAAATAAGATTTAATGAAATCGGTGAAATTTCCGCCTTTTTCACTATGGCGCCGGAATCTCCCAGCGCTTCTTCCATTTGATATACAGCCAGCTCGTCACTTCCCTGCAGCGTCCAGGATAATTCCCAGCTTCCATCCACTTCTCCTTGCATTTCAGCTTTCTCACAGCTTCCCAGACCGGAAAATTTCACACGCACTTCTTTTCCTATGACAGTATCCATATCTTCACTAGGAGAAATCAACATACAATATTCATTTCCATCAAAGGTACTGCCATAATTATTGGCAAATTTCCCGTCAATCCATACATTGACTTCATCAAATCCCATATCGGTATTTTTTGAAAAATCATATCCTTCCACTTGAAAGGCCAGATATGCAAATCGATTATCCACAATACTCTGCACTGAGGTTACTTTCACCCCTGCATCTTCCGCAAACTGCAGAGGATAATCAGACACGACATTTTCTTCTAATAATTCCTGCTCCGCCTCTGATACGTGAAGGGTACGTTTCAAACTCTGGCTCCAGATGTGGTAAGCTGCTGCGCTGACAGTCACTGCGCTGGCACATATCAGGACTGCAAATACCGCTGCTGCCGCTCCTTTCTTACCTAATCCTACCTTTCTTCTTTTATAAAAAATCCTTACCTTTTTTGAATCATTTGTTATCCTGCCTTCCTGCTGTATCTGTCCAAATGCATCCCTGGCTTTTCTTTGCACAACTTCCGGTATTACAACTTCCTGTTTTAATTCTTCTACCATATTATCAATTCTCATGACAGCATCCTCCCTTTTTCATCCGCCCGGCAAAGAAGGGTTAATTTCTCCCTTCCTCTTGCAAGTCTGGTCCGCACCGTTGACTCAGGAATTTCCAATATTTTACTGATTTCACTGGTTTTAAATCCCTCTACATAATACAGCATAAGCACCAAACGATATTTTTTATCCAAATGGCTTAAGGTCTCGTTCCATTCCAGATTCAATAATTCATGATTTACAGCAGGCTTTTCCATAATCTTTTCCATAGGAATACAATTCTTCCGCCGTCGAATCTGATCATTGCATTTATTAATTAAAATGCGGGTAAGCCATGTCTTAAAATATCGTTCTTGTTTTAGAGAATCTAACTTTTCCCAACATGCCAAGATCGTATCCTGTATCGCGTCTGCTGCGTCTTCATCGGAATTCAGGATGGATTTTGCAATCTTGTACATCATTTGCATCTGTCCCTGAATCAATTGTTCAAAGGCATCTGGGTTCTTTTTTTGGGCATCTCTAATTAATTGTTCCATCGTCTATTTGCTCTCTCCTTTCTTTCGGTTTCGTATATCATTTGCTATTTTCGATGTTCTATTAATTAGACGCCCACTGCCTTTAAAACGTCTCAAAAATTATCCCTTTACCACGCCTACCGTTTGCAGTTTTCGGATTGGCGTAACAAGCTCCGACTGCTGAGCCATCACTTCATCAATATCTTTATAGGCAAACCGGCATTCCTCCGGTACATCATTTTTCTTGCGTTTCCCTAAAACAATTCCCTGTTCCTTTAAATCTACCATCACCTGCTCCACAGAAAAAGCCTGCATTGCCCCTGTTCTGGAATAATTTCTGCCGGCTCCGTGGGAGGATGAACAGAAGGACTCTTTGTTTCCTTTTCCTTCCACCACATAACTGTAAGAACCCATGGCTCCCGGTATCACCGCAAGCTCTCCTTCCCGCACTCTGGTAGCCCCCTTGCGGTGCACCCACACATTGGCGTCATAATGGTTTTCCAATGCGGCATAATTATGATGGCAATTGATTTCCTCTCCAAATTCCACCTTCAGGTCTGTATGTCTTTCAATGACTTCCGTTACAATTTCACACACTTTCTCCAGCATTCGCGCCCTGTTTTCAAAGGCATAATCCATTGCCAGATTCATCCAGCTGATATACTGCCGCCCTTCCCGGGACTGTACCGGCAGAAAAGCCAGGCGGTACTCATCCTTTACTTCACTGTGCCAGTTCCGGTTCAGTTCTCTGGCTGTCTCATGAAAATAATCGCAGATTGCCTTTCCCATATGGCGGCTTCCGGAATGAATCATAATACAGAGATATCCTTCTGTATCTTTTTGAAGCTCTATAAAATGATTTCCCCCGCCTAAGCTGCCCACCTGAAAATATCCGTCCTCAATGAGCGGCAGCAAGTCAGTATTTTTCTCATATTTCTCCATCTCTTCCTTTGCCCGGTCAAGGGTTTTGGACCGTTGAGGCATTTTATACCGTTCGGTATTTAAGGGAATTGTCCGCATAATATTTCCGATAATGGCCTGAATCACCGTGCCGTTACCGGTTTGGATTTCCTGTATCGCATCCATATGGATGTTAGTTGGTATAAAATCCATGCCGCAGCCGATATCAACGCCCACCGCATTGGGAATCACCGTGTCCTTTAACGCAATCACTCCGCCGATTGGCATTCCTTTGCCTGCATGGGTGTCCGGCATCAGGCAGACCCATTTATGAATAAACGGAAGCTGTGACAGGTGATATGCCTGTTCCAGACAATTTTCCTCCAACTGCTCTTTGCTTTCTAACCATACCTTTACCGGAAATCTTGTTTTTTCATTATGTAGTACAAACATATCATCCACATCCTTTCTGTTTTGCTGCTGATGGGCTTATTATATACAGGATTTGGAAAATTATCATATCAAAAAGGTTGCGAACTTTTTTAAGGCCGCTGAGGGACAGCTTTTTCGTACAGAAATTGGTCCTGCCAATATTGTTTCCTGCAAAACTTCATGGTAAACTATAGAAAACTTCTTACTTTAATACAGATGGCATTATTTCTGCACAGTTCCTAAAAACAGCTTTTATCAACTATCAGGAGAGGAAACATGTCAAATTTTCAGGAATTAATCAAAAGTTTTCCTAAAACAAGAGAATATGTCAGGGATTTCTTTGTCTACGGCTTTAAAACCCGCAATGAATTTAAGGAAAAAAGCCCCCGCACTTACGATAACGAGCGCAGACGCCTGGAAAGCTGGCTCGGCCCCTTCGTGCAGAGAGATTATGTGCCCGGCGGCTTTAATATTTCACTTGCCATCGACAGCGGCCTTTTGGATTCCAATCCCCTGTTTCGGGTATGGAAAACAAAAAGTTTTACGGACAATGACATTGTGCTTCATTTTCTGATTCTGGATCTGCTTCAGGATGGACAGTCCCTGACCGCAGAAGAACTGACAGACCGGCTGCTGACAGACTATGAGACGCTGTTTGACATTCAGACTGTCCGCCGCAAGTGCAATGCTTATGAAAAAGAAGGGCTTTTAGGCAGGGAAAAAAGCGGAAAGGCCGTCCGGTTTTTCCTGGATAATCGTCTGTCCCATTGGCTGAAATCCAATGAATCTGCCAGGGACGCCCTGGCTTTTTACCAGATGGCAGGCTGTCTTGGCATTATCGGAAATGAAATTCTGGAGCAACTGGAAAGTCAAAATCGGAGCTTTCGGGTAAAACACAGCTTTTTCGTGCATACCCTGGAAGATGAAATACTCCTGTCCCTTTTGAATGCCATGAACCGGAAATTAAACGTAGAGCTTACCATGAAAAGTTCCAAAAGAGGTCTGGAAAATACTGCAAGCTGTATCCCCCTGCAGATATTTGTCAGCGCCAGAAGCGGCAGGCGTTTTCTCTGCGGATATGTCAAAAGAAGCAAACGTTTTACCTGTTTCCGCCTGGACACTGTCAAACAGGCGGACTGCCTGGAACCTGCGCCGGAATATGACGGTTTACAGGAGAAACTGGAACGAAACCGCTGCATGCTCTGGGGCGTATCTTTTCAGGGAACGGAGCGTCATCATCTTGACACCTTAACCATGACGCTGCATGTAAAAGAGCCCCGTGAGCTCTATATCGTCGACCGCCTGAAACGGGAGGGACGAGGAGGCTCTGTCACACGGATGGGAGAAAATACCTGGCAGTACCAACGGGAGTCTTTTGACTGTAATGAAATGCTGCCCTGGGTACGAACCTTTACCGGAAGAATTCTGTCGCTGGAATGTACGGCAAAATCTGTGGAACAGCGGTTTTACCAGGATTTGGAGGATATGTATCAGATGTATCAGACAGGAGGAAACACAGATGGAACTGTTTTCTGAAATTTACAGCTGTTATTACCAGGTGATGCGCCATCTGCTGACCAGTCAGAATGCCCTTACCGCAGATGAAATCCGCAGCCGGATCTGCAAAGAAGGCTTTGAAGAAAGCCTCCTTGCCATCATTCCCAAACTGGAAAGCGGAAACTGGAATTTATTTCAAAAGGAACATGAGCTTTATTTTTCCAAAATAAATTCTGAATTTCTCACACCTCTTTCCCGCCTTCAGAAATCTTATCTGAAAGCACTGCTGTCTGATCCCCGCATCACGCTCTTTTTAAGCCGGGAACAATTACACTCACTGGAACATATGCTGAATTCTGCAGAGCCTCTCTGGCATCCGGAGCAAATTTACTACTTTGACCGGTTCACGGACGGCGATCCTTACACGGACGATGCTTACCGCAGCAAGTTCCGCACTCTGCTTTCTGCACAAAAAAACCGTCAATACGCAGATATTGACTACAATTCCTCCAACGGAACCCGGGTTCACCACTACTATGTGCCTGCGCGCCTGGAATATTCGGTAAAAAATGACAAGTTTCGGCTGCTTGCCCTGAAACATGCGAAAAATGGCAGAATGCGCCTGGAAATCCTGAATATCGCCCGCATTCAGAAGGTATGCCTGACGGACAAATTTTTCACTGGGCAGATGGATTTAAACGCCCTGATCCAGGATTCCTATTATAAAGAACCCCTCCGGCTGCATATCCTCAACAAGCGCAACGCCCTGGAACGGGCCATGCTTCATTTTGCAAATTACAAGAAAAACACCAGGAAAATCGGTGAAAACACCTATGAATGCCTGATCTATTACAATCAGGCAATGGAAACGGAATTACTGATTGAGGTTTTATCTTTTGGGCCTATGCTTAAGGTTGTGGGAAATGACAAATTTCTTAACAGTTTGAAAAAAAGGCTGAAAAAGCAGATGGAAATGACTTCTTAAATTATAGAAAAACAGGATGCTGATTCATTCCTCTCTTCTATAAATTTGGTTATTAAAAACCGCCAAATTTATAGCCCTCCGGAGGGTACGCACTCGCACAAATATGTACATGCCGCAAAGCGGCCCTGCTCGGCGCAGATTAGAGTCAATTAATCGCCATCTATATAATAAAAATCTTGACAAAACCTTTACTTAGCTCTATAATAAAACAATCAATTTAAAACGATTGTTTTAGAAAGGAGTTTTCATGCCCCCGAAAGCCAAATTTACCCCAGAAGAAATCCTGCGCGCAGCCCTTGACATCACAAGGGAGCATGGCATTGGCGCCGTTACTGCCAGAGAATTAGGAAACCGGTTGGGCAGTTCCGCAAGGCCGATTTTCACTGTTTTCAAGAGTATGGAAGAAGTCAGGGAACTTATAATTCTCAAATCAAAAGAACTGTATGGACAGTATGTAGAGGAGGGGCTAAAGAGCAAACCTCCCTTCCGGGGAGTGGGAATTGCCTATATTCGCTTTGCCATGGAAGAACCCCGGCTTTTTCAGCTTTTGTTTATGAGCCCTGTCGATTCCAAAAATATCTCTGCCATCCTGCCTGTGATAGACCAGCATTATGGCAGAATCCTGCAGTCTGTACAGGAACCTTATCATCTGGACAGAAAAACTGCAGAAAAAATCTATCAGCATTTGTGGACCTATACCCATGGCATCGCCGCCATGTTTGCCACGGGGCTATGCAGTTACACTGCAGAACAGTTGGAAGAACGATTAACAGAGATTTTTCAGGGTCTCTTGCTGTTTGAGAAAAACACTTAATTTAATCTTTTATAGAAACATGTGTAACATTTCAAACATGCTTTCCCATCAGAAAGGCAGCGCAGAATATGATTCAAATTAAAAATTTACACAAATATTACGGGACGAAAGACAGCAAAACCGAAGTGCTGAAAGGCATTTCACTGGAAATCAACGACGGAGATTTTGTAGCCATACTAGGGGCCTCTGGTTCTGGCAAATCCACCCTATTAAACGTAATTTCCGGCCTGGAACCTGCGGACGCCGGAACGGTTTGTTACAACGGCCAAAATATCTGCGGCATGAGCGACGGGGAAATCACCCTTTTTCGGAAAAAGACCATTGGATACGTGTTTCAGCAATATTTTCTGCTGCCCAATCTGAATGTGGAGAAAAATGTAAAAATGGGAGCAGATCTGGTAAAAAATAAAGACTACCGCAGTCTCATCGAGGCCGTGGGACTTGCAGGCAAAATGAAAAAGTATCCCCATGAATTAAGCGGCGGAGAGCAGCAGCGGGTATCGGTTGCACGGGCTTTGGCAAAACGTCCGAAGGTGCTGTACCTGGACGAACCAACCGGGGCGCTGGATGAAGCCACCGGCCGCCTGGTACTGGATTTAATCTGCAGTCTGAAAAAAGAATTGGCATTTACCATGGTAATGGTCACTCACAACCAGAATATTGCAGAAATGGCGGACACTGTCATCTCCATGAACAGCGGTAAAATTGTAACGCAATATCAGAATGAACATCCAAAATCCGCATATCAAATCGCATGGTAGGAGGAAGTACTATGATTGTGAATTTCAAAGATATCTACAAAATGATTGGCATGTTTATCGTAAGCTTCTGCGCCGTACTCGTTTCCACCATGTTCTTAAATTATTATCTGGATCTTATCACTGTGGAAAACCTCATAACAACAGAAGTTTCACAGATATTTTATGAAGCGCAATGCAGCACGTCAAAAGTAGTCAGCACAGTGTCCGGCGGCTGCCTGCTTTTGACTACCGTTGTTCTTTTATGTTTTGATATCAGACATTACGTTGACACCCGCCAAAAACAGCTTGGCGTTTTAAAAGCGTTGGGATACACCAGACTTACCATAGCCGGGAATTTCCGTATGTTCGGCCTTCCGGTATTTGCCGGAACCGCCCTGGGCTATGCTTTTGCCCATCTGCTGATGCCAAAATTATATGAGCTGCAGAACAAAGACGGGTATCTGCCGGAGGTTCCCATTACTTTTCACCCAAAGTTGTGCATGGCCCTCGTACTGCTTCCCACAATTTTCTTTTCTATTTTAGCAATTCTCTACAGTTACATAAAATTAAAAGTTCCTGCCCTTCAACTGATGCGGGAACAATCTGCCTATAAAATTGTTCCTGCAAAAAAAGACACTGATTTGCCCTTTTTACAGGAACTTCAAAGAAGCAATGTGAGACAGAAAAAATCCCTGATTTTTTTCATTACTTTTGCCGTATTCTGTTTCTCCGCAATGACGCAAATGTCTTTTAGTATGGATGAACTGGCAAGCCGCATGATGAGCGTTATGGTTATGGCAATCGGCCTGGTTCTTGCCGTAGTTACACTGTTCATTGCCACAACTTCTGTGATCAAAGCAAACAGAAAAACCATCACCATGATGAAAGTTTTCGGCTACAGTGCAAAGGAGTGTCAAAAAGCCGTCTTAAGCGGCTACCGTCCCTGGGCATATCTGGGGTTTGCATTAGGCACTGTTTACCAGTATACGCTTTTAAAAATTGCGGTAACTATTATTTTTAAGGATATGGAAGGCGTGCCGGACTACCAGTTTGACCTCCCGGTAATGCTGATAGCCCTGGCCGTTTTCCTTATCCTCTATGAGATGCTGATGTTTTCCTATACAAAGAAAATAGAACAATTATCTGTGAAGGAGATTATGCTGGACTGAGCCCGGCATAATCCCTCCAGTCTGCTGATTTTACTTATCCAGCTTTACCTCTATCGGAACTTTTACTTATCCGGCTTTACCTCTATCGGAATATACCTCTCTTCACACCCCTCTGCCGCAACGGTAACCTCTATCATGCCTGCTTCTTCCCCGGCCCGAACCACAAACATCACATATCCGTCATAAGTCTCCCACTCTGAATCGTCATAACTTCCAAGGGATTTAGGGTCTGCGCTGCCCATTGCTTCTAATCTGCCTGCGCCTTTTACAGACACCGAAACCCTCTTTGATGCAGAAAGATTTTCTATTCCGGCACTGTCCGTTAATTTCACCGTAACGAAGGAGAGATCCTCACCGTCTGCACGCAGTTCTTTTTTATCTGCTTCTGCACAGATGTGTACTTCTTCTCCTGCCGTCGCAAGGGAAAATCTGCCGGTTTCTTTTCCATCCCGGTAGCTTACGGCTGTCAGTTCTCCCGGCTCATAAGGCACCTCAAAGGATGCGGTAAATTCATATTCCTCTCCTGCCGGCTTCCTTCCCAGGGAACGGCCGTTTAAGAAAAGCTCTGCTTCTTCTGCATCCGCATAGATATCCACCAATGCGGTTTTTCCTTCATACCCCGGCCAGGTCCAGCTTGCGATGTTATCCTTATACATCCAGGGGGTCTTAGAGCCTTTCATACCCATCCGGTTCATGCGCACCACTGCAAGATAGGGTTCTTTGCGGAGCCCGTACACTATTTCCCGCAGATAGCTGATGGGCCGGCGGTAACCCGTCAAATCCAAATCTCCGATATAGGCTGTCCGTTCCGGAAAGACACTGGAAAAATTCACAGAATCATCGTAGTGGAAAATGCCGCAGCCTGCCTCTCCCAGATAATCATACCCTGTCCAGGTGAAATCTCCCAGTACATGCGGATGCCGCTTTACAATTCCCCACAGCCTTACAATATCTGCCGGATAGGTTTCCGTACCCACAACTGTTTTATTGGGATGCAGCTCATGTTCCAGAACATGCCGTCCGGTCAGATAATTCAGCCCGATAATGTCACTGGAAGAGGAGCATCCTTCCAATGCCTCTGTCAGCAGCGGATGGGTTGCAAAATATTCCCCCCGTTCTCCTTCCATCAGGCTCATAAAACTGTTAAACCCGTTGCTGCCTTCCTGGTTTCCTTCTCCAGCCGCCTGCACAGGGCCGAATTTTTCCATAATTTCCTGCATCAGCGGTCTTAACCGGACTCCTGCAGACATCAGCCCGTTTTGCCCCATAGTGGTATAGCGGGTATGATCCAGTTCATGAATTTTATTGCACATACTGCGGTTTATGGCGGCTCCGGCTTCCGAACCGGCTTCTGAGATCTCATTTCCGGTGGAATACAAAGCTACGGAAGGATGATTGTAATCCTTTGCCACCATCCGTTCTGCCACTTCTTCCCAACATTCTTTAAAATGCAGGGCAAAATCATTGGGGTTTTTGTGGACCGTCCACATATCGCTGATTTCATCCATCACAAGCATTCCGTATTTGTCACATGCGTCCAGCATTGCTTTGCTCATAGGATGGTGGGAGCTTCGAACACTGTTAAAACCTGCCTCTTTCAATTGTCTGATTCTTCGTTCTTCCGCCTCTTTCCAGGTGTTTGCCCCTAAAATACCGTTGTCATGGTGAATACAGGTTCCCCGCAGCTTCACTTCTATTCCGTTTAAACGGAGCCCGTGGCCTGCATCCAGCAAAAGGGTGCGGATGCCGAAGTTTTCCTTCACCTCATCCAATGTTTCTCCCCCGCTGACAATCTGCACTCTGCACTGATATAATTCCGGGGTATCGCAGCTCCAGAGTTTAGGGTTTTTTATACAAATTATATGTCTGGACCTTTCTTCTGCTTCCGGATACATAACGACCATCTGGCGGTCACTGGCAACCAGGGTTCCGTCTTTTTCCAGAAATACTTCCACTTGTATTTTTTCCCTGATTCTGCTGATGCTTTTGATCCGCACCTCCGTCTCTATCACGGCAGACTCTTTCTCCTGGGCCAGAGTTGTAATTCTGACCCCGTCTGCAGGAATATGAATCCTGTCTCCGACCATCAGCTTCACATCACGGTAAATGCCGCTTCCCGTATACCAACGGCTGTTGGGCGTTCGGCTGTTACTGGCAATTACTTTTATCCTGTTTTCCTCCCCATAATTCAGCCAGGGATTCAGTTCCACATAAAATCCGGAATATCCATACAGACTGGCTGCCGCCAAAGCCCCGTTCACATAAACCATAGCTGTCTGATAAATTCCTTCAAATTCCAGAATCGCTTTCTTTTCCTTCCATTCCTCAGGAGCAAAAAAGGTTTTCTGATAAATATATTCTCCGCCGGGATAAAAGCCGGTTTGGGCGCCGCTTTCCACCTCAGAAGACCGCTCCTCATGAATCATCGCATCATAAGGAAGGTGCACCAGCTGTACGTCGTCCGTTCCCAGAAAAGCCGCTGCCGCCGCATTGCTTCCGCCTTTCATCACCTGCCAGTCCCGGTTAAAATTTTCCCTGATCATACAAGTTCTCCTTTCTGATGCTTTTCATCCCACTCTTTATTGGCCTTTTCCACCTTCATCAGATAAACTAAAATTGCCATTACTACGCCAAAAATCAAAGGCAGTACTGCATACATAAAGAAAATCATGTTTACTGCGCCGGAAGTCTGCACTGCCGCCGTACCGTCAAAACCACCCAGGGCCAACAGCCATCCCACAACCGCGCTTCCGATTCCGCCGCCTAGCTTCACTCCGATGGAAGAGCAGCTGAACATGACTCCGTCAATTCTCACCTTCTGCGTCCGCCATGTATAGTCACTGGTTTCTGCCACCAGTGCATTCAGGGTTCCTGTCAGGGGGCCGCCTGCCATATTACGGAAAAAAGTGGCAAACAGCATTAACGGAAGATTTCGGTTCAAAGCCCCTATGATAAACACACCGCCCATCAGAAGCGTGATCACTCTGGCATACAGATTGACTTTCCACATACTTCCGAATTTTTTCACAAGCAGCGGCGTCAGCGCCAGAATAATCATAACCGGAACCAGCTGGAATAAAGAAAAGGTTCCCAGAAGCGCAGGATCTTCCATATAATAAGTCATAAAATAAATTGCTGACCCCTGGCTGATTCCGCTGTAAATATAGTTTACCAGATATAGTCCAAGGATGATAATATAATAAGGGTTCTTCAATAACAATTTTAAAGATGTTCCAAAACTTACTTTTTCCTGGCTCTTTTCAGTTCCCGCTGTTTCCTGTTCCGGTTTCGTCTCCTCATCCGGCACTTCTTTTACCATAAGAACACAGAATGTATTTACTGCAAGGGCAATTAAGGCAAAAATCAAAGCCAGTGTACGCCATCCTTTTGCACCGCCGCCGAATTTTTCCACCAGGCCCATGGCATTGTAGGATACCACCAGCGTGGTAAAGGTTGCAAAAATAAAGCGGATAGAACCAAGCTGAACTCTTTCCTGTCCGTTCTTCGTAATCTTAGCCGCCAAAGCTGCATACGCGATACTGTTTGCTGTATAAAAAATCGCGTTGAAAGCGGTATAAAATACAAAGAAATAAACATACTGCATGGTCTGGTTCATGCTTGGAATGGAAAATACCAGAAACAGGCAGGCAGAAACTCCAAACTGTCCATACAGCATCCAGGGGCGGGCCTGTCCCATTTTGCTTCTGGTCTTATCCATCAATCCCCCAAAGAAAATATCTGACACTCCATCCAGTAATTTTGAAGCCATCATTAAAGTTCCGATTACTGCGCTGTTAAGCCCTACTGCATTGGTAAGATACAGCATAACAAAACTTGAAATCAGGGCATATCCGCAGTTGGACGCCATATCGCCGGAACCATAGGCAACTTTTTGATACCATTTTAAATACTTTTTTTCATTCATTTGTTTTCTCCTTTACTTTATTGGCGATAATGTATATACTTTATCTTAAGATAGATAAATTTTAGCAATATTCACCAAAAGCGACAATGTCACAAACGTCTATCTATGCACATTTTTAGTATCATATTTGTGAATAAGACTTAGAAAGGCTGCTATGAATGAAAAAGTAATACGTTCCGGAAAAACAAGCAATATTCTGGAAATCCATAACTCAGACAGTATCGTCAACGCTTACTACGATATGTCTGCGCCGATACAGCTGACCCTCGCCTACTGCAGCGGCCTTCAGGATGATAAAGACTTCTATAATGTAGTTTCTGTATCTCCCAATAAAGATTATTTCTATACCTCCCGCATTGTCTCAGATTTCCATAAGTTCAATGCCCGTCCGCTGCATCAGCACAGCTTTTTTGAGCTTTTGATTGTTTTAAAAGGAAGCATCATGCAAAAGCTGGAGGACAAAAAATACCTGTATCCTGCCGGCTCCTGCTGTCTGATCAACCAGAATATTCTTCATATTGAGAAATATATCGGAGAAGCCCAGCTTTTATTTATCGGTTTGTCTGTGAATTTTATCAAAGAGCTGTTGGAATCCCACCGGACTGCTTATTTTCAGAAAGAAGAAACCGCTTATGACAATTCCGTGTTCCAGTTTATGAATACCAATATTCAGTCAAAAAATGAAAAAAATTATCTGGACTTTCTTCCGGCCTTTCAAAACCGCAAGAACCTGGAAAAACTGTGGAAACTCTCCGATGCTTTGATCCACTCCATGATGTTTCCGAAGTTCGGTTCCACTTATATTATTAAAGGGGTAATCTGTGAGCTTTTTCAATATCTGGATACCAAACAATTCTATCATATCAGTACGGTCAGGCTTCATTCCAGTTCCGATCAGCTTTTGTTTTCCCGTATCGGACACCTGATGGAAGAAACAGACGGCCGCATGTCCAGATCTGCTCTGGAACATACCCTGTGCTACAGCGGGAATTATTTGAATGCCATTGTCCATAAATATACAGGTATGAACCTGCATGACTATGGCCTGACTTTTACGATGAAAAAAGCTGCGTCTCTTCTGACGGATACAGATAAATCTATATCTGCCATTGAAACGCAGCTTGGCTTTACGAACCGTACGCATTTTTATAAGATGTTCAAGAATAAATACGGCGTTACGCCGGGAAAATACCGGAGTCAGATGAAAGGAGTTCAAACTTAATTTTTCTATTCTTTTATAATTTTGCAATATATTTTCCCCTGTCAGCATCCGGAATTTTCAATGCCGCCATTGCCTGCTCTGCACTGCACTTCATGGTATCCATCAGATTCCGGATTGCTTCCAGTAATGTTTCCTGTTTTGTTTCCTGTCTTGTCTCCCGCTCCTGCTTTTCAAAATCTTCTTTCATAAGTTCCTTCAATGCATCACACATAGCTTTATCACACCTCCTGATTGCCTCATAAATCTCCCTATTCGCAGAAACACTGACCTGCAGGACTGCATCTGCATTATTCCTGTCTCCTGCCCCATCTTTCAGAAAATATTCCCTTACAGCCTTATACTAACATCAGGAATAAAAATTAGCAAGTTATTACTTCCCTTAAATTTCCGACAAACAAAAATCCTCTGCTGCAGCTGAAACTCTACCGCAGCAAAGGATTTGTTTCTACTTATAAAAATTCAAGAACAGACGCTATGGCAGGCCCTCCTCCCACACATAATGAAGCTGCGCCATATGTAATATTCTGCCGTTTTCCTTCATAGAGAAGGCTCACCAGAATACGTATGCCAGTGGCTCCCACGGGATGGCCAAGGGCAATGCCGGAGCCATTCAGGTTCACTTTCTCCCGGCTGAGCTTCAGTTCACGTTCACAGCCGATAAACTGAGCCGCAAAGGCTTCGTTGATCTCAAAGTATTCAATATCATCCAGTGTAAGGCCGGCATATTCCGCTGCTTTGGGCAGTGCATAGACAGGCCCAAGCCCCATGTAGGCAGGGTCTACGCCAAATGACGCCGTACCCACAATTTTTGCCATCGGCTTCACCTGATATTTTTCTGCCGCTTCCTTGCTCATCAGCAAAAGAGCTGCTGCACCGTCATTAATTCCGGAGGCATTTCCCGCTGTTACTGTTCCGTCTTTTTTAAATACAGCAGGAAGATTTCCAAGGGTTTCCAGACTGCTGTTTTTGGGATGCTCGTCCTTTTCTACTACCGTAACCCTTCCTTTTCGGTCTGTAATGGCTACAGGCACGATCTCATCCTTAAACTTACCTTCTGTCTGAGCTTTTAAAGCCCTTTGATGACTCATATAGGCTAATTCATCCTGTTCCTGACGTGTAATGCCGTATTTTTCCGCAATATTTTCTGCCGTTCTTCCCATATGATAATCACAAATTGCACAATTCAAACCATCGTAGGTGATGGTATCGATCAGCTTTTGATCCCCGGATCTGATACTGCGGGCATTCGTCAGCACATAGGCCGCATTGGACATGCTTTCCATCCCGATTGCCAGACCTACCTCTGTTTTCCCCAACATAATCTGCTGACTAAGCACCTCCATGGCGCGCATACCAGAACCGCATTGCTGATCAATGGTACAGGCATAACCGCTTTCCGGAAATCCGCATTTAATTTGAATCTGCCGGGCCGGATTTCCTTTCTGACCGCCCTTGTAAATCATTCCCGCAACAATTTCCTGTACACAGTCTTTTCCAACCCCTGCCCGTTTCATCACTTCTTCCGCAACAATACTCCCAAGCTCTACCACACCTAAAGGGGAAAGAGCCCCGCGAAAATCACCGATTGGCGTTCTCGCTGCCGATACAATATATACTTCTCTTGTTTCCATATAATTACCTCTCTTAGTATTTTCATTAAATTCCTGGTACTGCAGCGGACGTTTTATATTTGGATACGGACAGAATTGCCGGATTGCCTAATTTGCGCGTGAAAGGGCAATTCTGCAATTCCGTCCGTATTCAAATCTAAATTGTTCCCTCTTACCAAACATTATTTTTCTTGAAACGAAATACCCTCAATCATCTCTGCCGCCACATCATACGGAGTAATTTTATTTTCACTGTCAAAGACAATCTGCGCTTTCTGAACTATAATGTCTCTGGTAATGTCCATTACTTTTTCCAGTACTTCCGATTCAATTTCAATATGAATTCTTCTTCTGGCCTTTTCCTCTCTTCTGGCATATTCGTTGGGAACAACGGCTGCTATAGCCCCCATCAGCTCATTCATTCCCTTTCCTTCGCTTGCCACGGTATTGATAATCGGAGGACGTTCTTCCACAGGCATGTCTCCGAAAGAAAACTTCAATTGATTAGTAAAAAGCTCCGCATCCGGGTGATCTGATTTATTCACAATGAAAATGTTTCCGATTTCCTGTATGCCGGCTTTTGCCATCTGAATGGAATCGCCAAATCCCGGTACCAAAGCTACCAACGTCACATCTACAAAATTTGTGATTTCCGTCTCATCCTGCCCAACCCCTAGGCTTTCCACGAGAATCACGTCGAAATCAAATGTTTTGAACAAATACAACACCCGTTTCGTTCCTTCAGAAATTCCGCCGATACATCCTCTGCTGCCCAAACTGCGGATAAATACATTTGCATCTGTATTATGCGTTCCCATACGAACCCTGTCTCCAAGAACAGCGCCTCCGGAAAATGGAGAGCTTGGATCAACCGCAATCACGCCGACTTTTTTTCCCAGCTTTCGGTACTCTGTAATAATCTTGTCAGTTAATGTGGATTTACCGGCCCCTCCGGGACCGGTAATTCCAATAATAAGAGCGTGATCATTCATATTTTTATAGGCTTCATTCAATAATTCCTGCCAGCCTTTTCTGCGGTCTTCAATGACAGATATTCCCTGGGCAAAAGCTCTGCGATCTCCTGAAAGTATTTTATCCATTAACTGCTGCATCTTACTTTTTTCCATAGGCACCTCTTCATCCATCCACTGAACATGCTCAGTCCAATTTATCTTTCATATAATCCTGAATAAACTCCACAGTCTTTTCCGCCGGATATCCGGTGCCGAATGCGCCCAGAACACCCATAGCCTCCAACTGCTCTCTGTCACTGTCCGTAATAATTCCGCCGCAGATCACATGAATATCATTCTCTGCTCCCTGTTCTTTCAAACCATCCATCAGTTTCTTACAGATAATCACCAGACTGCCTGTTAAATCTGATACAGAAATAAAATCAACATTTTCGTTAATCGCTGCGTTTACAACGCCCTCTTCACTCTGAAAGCGTCCGGTATAAATCGTTTCCATTCCGGCATCACGGTATACCGTCATCATGGTAAGCGCGCCTCTTTCATGAATGTCACAGCCTACTTTTGCCACTAATATTCTAATTTTCCTCATGATAAGTACTCCTTTAATGCTTCTTTAACATAATCCGGGGTTGGCAGCATATTTAATGGATCGTAGCTGATATGATAGCCAAGGCGGACGATACCAACCATCTCACCCATAGTCATACCTTCTGCAATACCATCAATCATAGCTCTTGAAACGTTTCTGCCTTCCTTTGTATCCAGATATAACCTACGGAAACAATCATAAAGTTTTTCTGTATTTCTTGCGGCTTTAAACTCATTTAACTCCTGAATCTTATCGGTGCGCATCTGCTCTGTGGGAACCTTATACGCACAGTTTTCAATCTCTTTATTGATGGGCCCGGATTCTCCCTTAAAGGAATTGACGCCTATAATCAACCGTTTGCCTTCTGCTTTTTCCCTCTGAATCTTCAGACGGTTTTCTTCCATAACCGCATTGAGCCATCCGGTTTCCAGACATTCATAAACGCCGCCTCTTTCTTCGATTTCATCCAGGAACGCCTGACATTCTTTCTCAATCTTGTCTGTCATCCACTCCAAATAATAAGAACCGCCCAAGGGATCGGCTACCAGAGGCACATTCGCCTCATGGGTAATAATGTGCTGGGTATCCAGGTTGAACATTCTGGCTTCATAGGACGGAAGCCCTACGGCCTCGTCAATACTTGAGGCGTCAATGGAACCAACGCCGCCCAGAACACAGCTTAAAATCTGCAGGGTCACACGGGCTGCATTGTTCAAAGGCTTCTGCCACTGAAGGGATAATCCGGAAGTACGGATGCCAATCTTTAACATCATGGCTTTTTCAGTGGCTGCTCCCAGTTCATCTTTAGCAATATGCGCCCACATACGGCGGATTGCCCTGAATTTTGCAATGGTTTCGAAGAAATCAGATTCCGCATCCAGAGAACAGATCATGCTGCCAAAATCATCAATGGAAATGCCTCTCTCCTTTAAGTCCCGGATGGTCTGTCTTGCAACTGCTAAAACCATACCGATTTCCTGATATGCATTCATACCGCCCTGGCAGGGATCTACGCCGTTTGGCGCAATGGCTTTCCATTTCGGCGTATGCTTCATGGCATATTCAATATGGTCCAGGCAGACACGGCGGTTAATTTCTGTGGTCCAGTCAGGGGAAGCATACACAAGCTTTGCACGAATTGGATCAGCAATTCCATTTCCTTTCAGTTTGGAAACATCCAGTCCTCTTTTCTCCATCATGGCAACAATCATGCCATGGAAGAAAATAGAGCAGGAAACATTCTGATGTGCCAGTTCAAATGTCACGCCTTCCAGTGGAATTCCTTCCAGCATTTTTTCATAAACATTAATCGCATAAGTTGACATTCCTCCGCACATCATGCTGTTCCAGGAAGCCGGATGATCCGGATCAATTCCTGACTGAATGGGTAAATCAGAAAGGAGACGAAGATCGTTCATTCCATTCTTTATGTAATCGCAAAATGCTTCATTTGTTTCTTCCGGCGTCGCATAGCTTACAATAAATGACTTCAGCCATAAACGGTTTCTGTACATTTCTTTATAAAGACCCCGGGTAAACGGAAAACTTCCCGGATCGCCCAGCGCCTCCTCATACCGATCCTCTGCAATATCCTCTGGTCTGTAAATGGTTTTTACTTTAATATGACTTTGTGTTGCGTCGCGAACCAATCCATCCGCATCACGGTCAAGATTAATTTCTTCTTTCCGGCTCTCAGCCATATGCTACCTCCTTATAAAACTGCTGTTCGTTTTCTGTTTAAAATTTAGTCTGATACAATTTTTCAAATTCATCCTTCAGCTGTTCTCTGAAATCCGGGTGAGCGATATTGATCAATGCTCTGGATCTCTGTTTCAAAGTCTTGCCTTTCAGATGTGCGATACCATATTCTGTTACTACGTAATTTACATCGTTTCTGGAAGTGGTAACGGCTGCGCCATGATCTAAGAAGGGAACAATCTTGGAAATCTTTCCGCCTGCCGCTGTGGATGTGCAGGCAATAATGGATTTTCCGCCCGGACACATGGTTGCTCCGCGTACAAAGTCTACCTGGCCGCCAACGCCGCTGATCTGTCTTGGTCCGACACTTTCTGCGCAAACCTGACCAAAGAAGTCCACCTGAACACAGGAATTTACAGAAATCACTTTATTATTTTTGGAAATGACTCTGGGGTCATTGACATAAGTAATGGGAGCCATATATACGCTTGGGTTATCATCCATAAAATCATATAATCTCTGAGTACCCATAGCAAAAGCTGCAACCAGAAGTCCTTCATTTAAACCTTTTTTCCTGCCGTTTAAAACGCCCTGCTCTACCAACGGAACAATGCTGTCGGAAAGCATTTCACTGTGAAGTCCCAGATCTTTCTTTTTATCCATAAATAAAAGTACGGAATCCGGAATTGCGCCGATGCCTAACTGCAGGGTACAGCCATCTTCTACGAGGGAAGCGCAGTGCTCGCCAATTGCTTTTTCCACGTCTGTGATCTTGGTGGGCGGAAGCTCAATCAGGGGCCTGTCTGTTTCCACAATATAGTCAATATCAGAAATGTGGACGAAACAATCTCCATGAGAACGGGGACACTGGGCATTTGCCTCAACAATTATCATTTTTGCTGTTTCTACCGCATGTTTTGCATAGTCAACAGACAATCCCAGGCTGACATATCCATGTTTATCCGGTCTTGAGGTTTGAACAACGGCTACGTCCACCGGCAGAGGGCCGTCAAAAAAGGTTGGCATTTCATAGAAAAATCCAGGAGTAAAATCGCCTCTCGGGCCGTTAATTGCATCTCTTGTCTTTCCGCCGGCACAGAATGTATTATGTCTGAAATGCTTTGAATTCTCCGGCAGACAGTATTCAGCTTTTCCAAGGGGAATGTAATGAACGATTTCCACATTCTCATACTGCTCTTTGTTTCCCACCAGGGCGTCGGTAATCGTTGTAGCTTCGCCGGCAGCGTGGGAAAACACCAGACGATCTCCAGATTTAACATGCTTTACCGCTTCTTCTGCCGTCACACATTTCTGACGGTATTCATCTCTCCAATTCATAGTTATGACCTCCTTTATTTTCACTTACGAATGTAAAATAATCTTTGTATCTCAATAGTAAAACAGAATATTTACTGTGTCTAATTCCTTATAATCATCATAAACTATACCTGATGTTATAGATTACTCCGTTCTCAGATCTGCCGAATTTAAAAAATTTATTTCTCTATCCCCAGTCTTTCCGGAATTCCCTGGTCAAAGGGGTGCTTTTCTTTGCTGATCCTGGAAACATAGTCGGCAGCATTCAGCAATGCTTCACTGGGATGGTAACCGTTGAGCGCCACTTCCAGTTTCTCTGGGCGGTTCTTCAGAAAATCCAGGAGACGTTCTTCTGACAGCATTCCGTAATTCACCGCATGAAGCCCTTCATCCAGAAACAGAAGATCATACTCTTCTTTCACAGCTTTCCTGCAAATATCTTCAAAAGCATTTTCATAAAAATCCCGGGCTTTGGCCTTTTCCTGTTCCGTCATCTGAAATACAAACTTTGCGCTGTCCAGGCCGTCCATCACTGTAATATTGGGCAGGTTCCTCAAAATATTCAGCTCACTGGAATCATTTTTCTTTAAAAACTGAAACACCAAAACTTTCATGCCTGCTCCCGCCGCGCGGATACACAGACCCACCCCGCAGGTAGTTTTCCCTTTGCCGTCACCGTGATAAATATGCACGAGTCCTTTCTGCATGGCTCTTTTCCTCTCCTCCTCGCCGTATGATTAGTATAAAAAAATGTAATTATTTGCAAAAAAAAACGGGCGGTCGGGAAATGCAATTTTCCACAATATATCCTGTGATTCTTTGGGTATCACAATCATATATTGTGTGTAAATTTCATTTTCCGACGGCCCCCTTCTTACAGAACGAATTTTAATACTCATCCAGAACAAAACGGCTGATTACCATTTTGTTGATCTCTGATGTTCCCTCGCCGATGGTCATCATCTTAACGTCACGGTAGAAACGCTCCACATCATATTCTTCACTGATTCCATTGGCGCCCAGAATCTGTATTGCATCGCGGCATACTTCATCCGCCATTTCTGTGGCATATAATTTACACATAGCTGCTTCTCTTGAGAAAGGCAGTCCGGCGTCTGCAAGTTTGGCAACGTTATAGCACATGCAGCGGGCAATTTCCACTTTCTGCGCCATCTCTGCGATTTTAAAGGAAACTCCCTGGAATGCTGTAATCGGCTTTCCGAATGCAAATCTTTCTTTTGCATATCTTACGGCACGCTCCAAAGCGCCCTGCGCGCCTCCGATACTAAAAGCAGAAACCATAACGCGGCCTTCATCCAGTCCTTCCAGGAAAATAGGAAGTCCCCGGTGCAGTTCGCCAACCAGATTTTCCTTGGGCACCCGGCAGTCGCTGAAGAAAAGCTGACCTGTTGAGGAGGCTCTCACGGACATTTTTACTTCTTTTGCACCTACCTCAAATCCCGGCGCGTCACTGGGAACAAGAATCAGGCTGATACCCTTGCTGCCTTTTGCCTCACGGTCTGTTTTGCAGGCAACCAGATAATATTTTGCATCGCCCGCATTTGTGATCCAGCTCTTAGAACCATTAATCACCCATTCGTCTCCCTCTAAAACTGCATGGGTGATGGTTCCGCCTGCATCAGATCCGGACTGGGGCTCTGTCAATGCAAAGGAAAGAATATTTTTTCCTTCCACTGCGCCGGGAAGTATCATCTGTTTCTGCTCTTCTGTGGCATGACGAATCAAAGGACCCATTCCGATATCTATATGCGACTGCACAGAAATAGCAAGGGAGCAGCTGTTTCTGGCAAGCTCTTCCAATACGAGCACACCGGATAACACGCCCATGCCCAGTCCGCCGTACTCTTCCGGCACACGAGTTCCAAGCAGGCCCAGCTCTCCAAGTTTTTCAAACATTCCTTCCGGAAATTCATGGTTGCGATCCATTTCCAGAGCAATTGGAGCAATCTCTTTATCAGAAAACTCTCGTGCAAGATCTCTGACGTCACGCAAATCTTCATCTAACATAAAATCTGCAAATTTGTTCATTTTAAACCTCCTCTTTTCATTTTACTGACAAATCTCAGTTTGCCTTTCATTTATTTGTACAATATAATTTTAACACGTCATTTCGCCCCTTGTATAATTCCTATTTTTTATAGAATTCCATACCTGACTGCATAAAATCATGCTCTGCCGCTGCAATTTTATATACCGCAGCTATTTGTTCGACCGTCTCCAGATCTTCATTTTCTCTGCTTCCTTCACCAGTTCCTCTCTGAACTCAGGATGCGCGATGGAAATCAACGCCTCTGCCTTCTGCCATACAGAAAGGCCCTTGACATTCACCTTGCCGTACTCTGTGACTACATAATGGACATTGGCGCGGGTATCGGTAACAATAGAACCATGCTCCAGCGTGGGCCGGATACGGGACTTAAGCGTTCCGTCTTTTCCTTTAAACGTAGAGGAAAGGCAGATAAAGCTCTTGCCTCCATTGGAGAGATAGGCGCCAAGGACAAAATCCTGCTGCCCGCCTGCGCCGCTGATATGCTTGATCCCTGCGGATTCTGCATTCACCTGGCCAAAAAGATCGATATCCACCGCATTGTTAATAGAAATAAAGTGATCCAGTGCGGCAATGGAACGAATATCATTGGTGTAATCCACCGGAGCGCTCATAAGCTCAGGATTCTCATCCATATAATCATACATTTTTTTCGTACCAGCGCCAAAGGCATAGACCTGCCGGCCCCGGTCAATGCTTTTTTTCATTCCATTAATCTTGCCGGCGCGGGCGATATCCACAAAGGCGTCCACATACATCTCTGTATGTACTCCAAGGTCTTTTAAATCAGATTCTGCGATCAGGGCTCCAACGGCATTGGGCATCCCTCCAATGCCAAGCTGCAGACAAGCCCCGTTGGGAATTTCTTCTACAATCAGATTTGCAACTGCCTGATCCACCTCTGTTGCGGTTCCTGCACCCAGCTCGCTGATGGGCGGATTCTCTCCCTCTACGATATAAGTAACGTCAGAAATATGCACGCCGCATTCCGTTCCTCCCAAGCAGCGGGGCATATTCTGATTAACCTCCACTATCACGTGTTTTGCTCTTTCACACATTGCGCCAAGATGAGAAGCGTTGGGCCCGAAATTGAAAAATCCATGTTCATCCATCGGCGCTGCCTGGAACATTGCCACATCCTCCGAACGTTCAAATTCACGGTAGTAGCGGGGCAGCTCAGAGTAGCGAAGCGGTGCATAATAGGCATAACCCCGGGCAGCCATCTTACGTTCAATGCCGGACATATGCCAGGAATTCCAGGTGAAATGCTCTCCTGCATCCTCACGCTCAAAAATTGCCAAAGGCTTCAGCAAAATGCCGCCCCTAAGATTAACATCTGTCAGTTGGTCTGTACGTTTTGCCAGCGCTCGGTCCAGAGCGTCCACTGTATTCACGCACTATCCATAATCCACCCAGTCTCCGGATTGAATCAGCTCCACTGCCTGTTTGGCAGATACAAGCTTCTGTCTGTACTCCTTTAAATAATCCATGAAAATCCCTCCTTGATATGATTAATATTTATTAAATACATAATATTGCGGAATTGGTTCTTTCAATTTTTTTCTGTTATAATAAGATAGGTTTTTACATAATTTATAGTTGCGAGGTAAATGAAAACGATGAAAAAAATTCCGGTTCTCAATTCAATGACAAAAACAAGAAATACCCCTTATCTGAAAAACTATACTTTAAATTACACCAACACCTCAGGAAATGAAAAAATTTATGAAATGGTCAGCAACTTTGATCATGAATCTCCCGAAGATATCGGAACCCGGATTTCCGGTGTGGCTGTGGCAGGGCGACACAGGGATCAGATTCTTTTATGTAAAGAATTCCGCATGGGTGTGAATCAATTCGTCTACAACCTGCCGGCAGGCCATATAGAACAGGGGGAAGATGCACAAGACTGCGCCAGAAGAGAGCTTTACGAGGAAACCGGCCTTTCCATCACTAAAATTCTGCCCGTTCTCCCTCCTTCTTTTGCCGCCCCGGATTTCAGCGATGTTTTGTCCTTTACGGTATTTGCAGAGGTGGATGGAGAATTTTCCGACCATACCGGAGCTGATGAATGGATTGAACCTGGCTTTTACACCAGAGAACAGGCCGCAGAGCTGTTAAAAACATCTCCGTTTACCATAAGGGCCCAGTTAATCACCTATTCCTTTATTCATGAAACAAACTCATACTTCTGAAAGAAAATGGGGCTGTCTGGGAAATTCGATTCCCGGCAGCCCCATTTCTGTCATGTTATCATTTTATATTCAGCAGGATCAATCTTACCCTCTCAATAAATTCGGCAGGAACAATACGATAGACTCAAAATTTGAAAGGATTAAAACAACCAAAATTGCAATGCCAATCAGCACAAACAAATGCTTGTTGATTACAAAGCCGACCGGCTTATTCCGCAGCCTTGCAGCCACGTAAAGATTCAGTCCCAACGGGGGCGTTACAAAACCTATCGCCAGGTTTACGCACATGATAACGCCGAATGCCACCAGGTCAATTCCAAACTGATTGCACAGAGGAACCAGCATTGGGGTAACAATCAAAATTGACGCACAGGTCTCCATAAATGTACCAATCACTAACAGTAAAATATTTACCAGCAGTAAGAATACGTATTTGTTTGTTGTTACAGATGTAATTGCCTCTGCAATATGCAGCGGAATCTGCTGCCTTGTCATAACATAGCCGTATCCTGTTGCCGCCGCAACAATAAGCATAATGTAAGCGCCGCTGACAGAGCTTTCTTTTAAAACTGTATAGAATTTCTTAAAATCCAGCTCCCGGTATATTACAAATCCAACAACAATACCATATACAGAAGCCACTGCTGCAGCTTCCGTGGGAGTGAAGATTCCTCCGTAGATACCTCCAAGAATAATAACCGGCATCAGAAGTCCCCAAACTGCATCTTTAAATGTTACCCATACTCTTTTCGCTTCAAACTTATTCTGGGATTTTACATGCTTTTTCCCATAAAAGAAACAGTAAGTAGAAAATAATAATGTCAATAATACGCCTGGCAGAATACCTCCGGTAAAAACATCCGCAATTGACGCACCGGAAGTATTTCCGTAAACCACCATGGGAATACTGGGGGGAATGATGGAACCCAGGATACCTCCCACAGCAATGGCCGCCAACGCAAATCTTTCCTCGTAGCCTTCCTCAATCATCGCCGGAACCATAATGCTTCCGATCGCAACTACTGTTGCCGTTGCAGAACCGGAAATGGCGCCGAAAAACATACATACCAGAAAGGACACAATAGCCAGACCTCCCGGAAGCCAGCTGAACAGTGAGCCCAGGAAATCACAAAGCCTTTTGGATACGCCCGTTTTTGCCATCAGGCCGCCGCAGAGAATAAACAACGGGATAGCCATCAGAGAAAATACATCACAACCTGTATAGAATTTCTGGGCGATAGACTCCAAAGGCACGTTGGTGTATACCATTAATGGAATCAGAGAGCCCAGTGTAAGAGCCATGGCAATCGGAACTCCCAAAAAAGCGCATGCAAAGAAGATAACAAATATCATTACGGTACATCCATCCATTTATTCTGCCACCTCCTCTTTTGTCTCTTCATCCTTACCCATAATATCTTTTACCATATTCTTAATCTGTTCCACAATTGATAATCCAAAACCAATGGGCAATGAAATATACACTGTGTAAAATGGAACTTTCATCAATGGGGTCAGCTGAATGTTCCCCTGCATACTGCTCCATACCCAGCTGCCTGTCAGATAAAACAGCCAGGCAAATACTCCCAGCGTGATAAAGGATACCACAATATTTAATACCTTCTGAATGCCTTTGGGCAGCATCTGAACCAAAACATCCACACCTACATGCGCTTTCTCTCTTGTTGCAACCGCCACGCCCACATAGATGCACCATATCATAAGATACCTGGATAGCTCATCACTGATAGAAAACGGAACTCCGGCGCTCCGCAGTATTACTGCTATAAAAACGATAAAACACATAGCAAGCAGAGCAATCGCCGCAATCACTTCTTCCGCAGTACAGATAACCTTATCAAATACTTTTAAACATTTCATCAATTAATTTCCTTTCCGCTATGGACAAGACGGCATTATTTTGCCGGGTCCATATCCTTAATCTTCTGATAGATTTCAGGATCGATTAATTTTCCATCGCCTACATATGCTTCCTCAATGGCCGGAACCATAGCTTCTTTCCACTCGTCCGCATCAATTTCAACGATTTCACAGCCTGTCTCTTTAATCTTTTTAAGCATCTCTTCATTGTATTTCTGAGATTCTGCTCTCTGCCAGTCTCTTGCTTCTGCCGCTGCTTCTCTGACTGCTTTCTGCAAATCTTCATCCAGGCTGTCATAAACAACTTTACTCATCAGCAACGGAGCTGCTGCATAGAAATGATTGGTTGCTGCAATATAAGACTGAACCTGATCGATGTTGTTAGAGCCAATAACAGCCGGTGTAAGGCCTGTAGCGTTCAAAGTACCGTTCTGAAGGGCCGTGTATACTTCGGAAAATGCCATTGCAATACCGTTTGCACCCAGATTATTGTAAGCGTCTACCTGCATCTGGCTCTCCAGAGAACGAATCTTAACGCCCTTCATATCTGCCGGATGTTCCACTTTAGAATCACAGGAGATATAGTAGAACCCATTTTCCAAAAGCTCAAGACCAATCAAATCATAGTTTTCCAGGTTGTCCAACATAGTTCTGCCGATTTCGCTGTCCAGTACGCTGTAGGCATGTTCCGTATTGCTGAAAATATACGGGAAATCAAAAACCTCGAAATCATGTGTAAAATTGGAAAGGGGCGCAGCGGAAACCAATGTGAAATCCACAGAACCCATCTGAAGGGCTTCTACAACATCACGTTCATTTCCAAGCTGAGCGCTTGGGTAAACCTCAAGTGAAATTCTTCCTCCGGATTTCTCATTCATCAGTTCACCAAACTTCACGCATCCTGTGTAATAGGGATGATCCGTGGGAAGGTTTACGCCGCACGTCCAGTTATATTCTGCTTCGCCGCTTCCTGATTTCTTTGATTCGTCTGAGCCTGAAGATGTCTCTGTGCCTGTTGTGTTTTCCTTTTCACTGGAATCCTTGGATGGGCCGCCGCATCCGCTTAACAGTCCTGCTGCCAGGACACCTGACAAAATCATTGCTCCGATCTTCTTAATCTTCATAACTTGACCTCCTTATTGAAAAATTAATTTAAATGGATTATACTGATAATTATATTAGAAAACCCACCCCTTGTATAATTGCAATAAATCATAGATTTTATGATTAATCCTCATGGTAAATTTCAATTTTATCCTGTTTGGGCATGTTCCGGGCAGTTTCAGGGAATAACTGATATTATAAGAAAAGACGGAAGAGTTATCCACGGCTTCCCGACAAAAACAGACATATATTGACAGTTGCTAACTTAAATTGTTTCTTTTATAATGAATCATAATTTTAATAACTAATACTCATAGTTCCGCTTATTCAATCTGCTGCAATTTGATATTTACATTTATCCTAAAGGAAACGGAGGTTACTATGTACACACTTAATTGGAAACAGTTGGAATATTTTATTACCCTTGCTGAAATTCAGAATTATACAAAAGCTGCATCGGTTCTGAATATTACGCAGCCTGCTCTCAGCCGTGCCATCAATAATCTGGAACAAAGCATTGGTATTCCGCTTTTTGAAAAAAGCGGGCGGGGAGTTAAATTAAATTTTTACGGACATGTCTTATTTCAGCATCTGCGCATTGCGCGTGATAAAATATACGAAGGAGAACGAGAAGTCCGTTCTCTTATTTCCTCTGATAAAGGACATATTTCTGTTGGTTCTCTGTATACTCTGGGTATTAACTTTCTTCCTCTGCTTCTGCGGGATTTCAATCAGGAATATCCTCAGATTACTTTTTCTTTGTATCAGCACCCAACGCGCATTTTGTTAGAGCAGCTGAATAATAACGAGATAGATATTTGTTTCTGTACAGACTTTGACAAAGATACCATCTCGGATCATTTGATGAAAACCGTTATTTCCACGGAACCTCTTTACATGTTAGTGCCCCGCACCCATCCCATGGCGGGGAAGAAATCTGCCAACCTGTATGATTTTAAAGACGACACTTTTATTCTCTTTAATAATCTCACTTTATTCCACAATGAATCCCTGAACCTTTTTTCCAAGGCCGGATTCTCTCCGCGCATTGCCTATGAGGCCAATGAGGATTCGACTGTAGCCGGATTCGTTGCCGCTGAACTGGGTGTCGCACTGATTCCTCCCATCTACGGTGTAAATATGGAGCGATGCGTTCCTATCGCCCTCAACGATCCGGATGCATTCCGCACCCTTTGCATGATATATAAACCAGAAAATGAATCCATTCCGGTTGTCAACAAATTTCACAACTATGTGATATCCTGGCTTGCAGAAAACAGAGATAAAATTGCCCCCAACTATTATAAATAAATGCCAGGGATTCATTTTTTCATAACTGCAGTAACATATTTCTATTTGCATTTTGTTGTACCGACAGACAGCCATATTTTCTATGGCGATCTTCAGAAGGGAAGATAACCTACCTGTCAATTCCAATAGAAATTATAGGGCTGTCCGGGTACATGGCATAGTGATTCCGGTTTTGAATGGAATGATTATAAGACTTATTACAGTTCCTCATAATTCATATGAAATTCAGGTTCTCTTTTTTCCAGAAAGGCAGAAATTCCCTCTCCGAAATTATACTGTGTATTATTGTGATACAACAGCTTTGCTTCAAACTCAAGACCTTCCTCCAACGTCAGCTCTAATCCTCCGTTTACGCAGCGTTTTGCCGCTGAAACAGCATTTACCGGATACCGTATGATTTGCTCCGCCAGTTCACAGGCCTTTTCCATCAGTTCATTTACCGCATAAATCTCCGATATCATGCCGCATTTTTGGGCTTCGTCAGCATTTATCTTTTCATTCAGCAGCAGCATACGCATCACGCATTGACGTCCAAGCACACGCGTTACCTGCTGGGTACATCCCCATCCAGGTATCCCTCCCAGAGATGTTGTAGGCAGCCCGTAAACAGAATTATCACTGCCTATGGCAATATCACAGGCGGTAATTACCGCAAGGGCTGCTCCCAAAGCGTATCCGTTCACCGCAGCAATATACGGTTTCGGGCTATTCATAATATTTCGGACTAATTTCATGCCCAGACGATTGTAGGAATCAATATTTTCATGTTCTTTGACAGCATATAATTTTTCAGCCTTCAAATCTCCTCCTGATGAAAAAGCCTGTTTTCCTGCTCCGGTTATAATAACGCAATATATGTCAGGATCATGATTGCACTGTTCAACTTTTTCGTTCATAATTTTCAGCATATCCATTGTGATACAGTTAATTTTCTTTTCATTATCAATTGTGATAATTCCGATATGATGATTTTTTTCACATCGAATTGTGCCCATAAAAACCTCCTCGCATACGATAAAACATTCAGAAACATGTACATAACAAAGACCATGTCAGGAAAACAACATGGTCCGGTATTTTTAAACAATTCTGCACTTTATAAAACAGCAAACTTTATATATAAACAATTTCATTAACTTCTTAACTTTTTAATCTCATCAATCATAGCAGGAAGAACCTGGAACAGATCACCAACCACTGCATAATCAGCAATGTCAAAAATAGGCGCGTCGGGGTCTCTGTTTACAGCAACGATTACATCCGCGCCGCCGATACCGGCTGCATGCTGAATAGCGCCGGAGATACCGCATGCAATGTAAAGTTTCGGGCCTACTGTTTTACCTGTCTGGCCTACCTGATGCGCATGGGCAATCCAGCCTGCATCTACAGCTGCACGGGATGCGCCGACTACGCCGCCCAGCAATTCTGCAAGCTCTTTGATAACGCCAAATCCTTCCGGACCGCCAACGCCGCGGCCGCCGGATACTATAATCTCAGCTTCCTCAAGATTAATTGCTTCGGCAACTTCTTTCACACGTTCCAGGAGTTTGGTTCTGATTTGAGACTCTTCTACATGGATATCTTCTCTGGTGATTTTTCCTTCCCTGCCTTCTGCAAGTTCTGGCCTCTTGAATACACCCGGACGTACCGTACCAAGCTGAGGACGGTTCTCCGGACAGAGTATCGTAGCCATCAGGTTCCCGCCAAAAGCAGGACGTGTCCAGGCCATGTTGCCGCCTTCTGCATCGTAACCAAGCTGTGTACAGTCAGCTGTCAGACCTGTATTCAGATCACATGCCATTTTCGGCCCCAGGTCACGGCCATTGTTGGTTGCTCCGATTAAGATTGTAGACGGTTTATATTTGTCTGCAAGAGTTTTCATGGCGATACTGTATGCATCTGTTGTATAATTGTAATATTCATCGCCCTCTACAAGAATAACTTCATCTGCGCCATACTCAATTGCCCTTTTAGCAGCCTCCTCTACCTGGCCTCCGATCACAACTGCAACAAGCTTTTCGCCCATCTCGTCTGCAAGCTGACGGCCTGGCCTCAAAAGTTCATAACCAACTGGTTTTGCAGCATTTTCTTCTGTCTCAACAAATACCCAAAGATTTTTATATTCTTCAAAACGCATGTCTAATATCCTCCTTACAGTACTTTTGCGTCAGCAAGCAGGCCGACAAGTTTGGCTGCGGAATCAGCAGCAGCTTCTTCAGCAATTTTGACACAGGACTTAGTTCTGACAGGTGTGAAAGTCTTTTTAACCTTAGTGGGAGATCCCTTCAGGCCGCAGCGTGTCAGATCGATTTTCGGCATGTCATTTGCTGTGATAACTGTAATTTCTTTCTTCCGGGACGCCATTTTGCTCTTAATGGTGGGATATCTCGGATCAAAAGCTGTCTTAACCACTGTGATCACTGCCGGTTTCTGAACGGAAATTCTGTCATATCCCTGATCGCTTTCTCTCTTAACAATGATAGAATCTCCTTCTACGCTGACCTCCGACGCATATGTAACCTGAGCAAGTCCCATATGGGCTGCAATTTCAGGGCCAACCTGGCCGGTATCGCCGTCAATGGCCTGTTTTCCGCCAAAAATAATATCGAACTTACCTTCTTTTTCTTCAATGGCCTCGATAGCGGAAGCGAGAATATAGCTGGTTGCCAGTGTATCGGAACCGCCGAACTGCCTGTCGCTGCAGAGATATGCCTTATCACCGCCCACTGCAAGACATTCTCTCAATGCATCCTTCGCCTGCTCCGGCCCCATACTCAATAATGTGATCTCTGTACCAGGGTTTGCATCTTTGATCCTGGCTGCAATTTCCAGAGCGTATGCGTCAAATGGATTAACAATACTGGGTACGCCTGCACGAATCAATGTATTCGTAACCGGATCAATCTTAATCTCTGTGGTGTCAGGTACCTGCTTCACACATACTAAGATTTTCAAAATAAATACCTCCTTCGTGTAAGTAAGCTTCGTTCATATTACGTATCTGTTATCGTATTATGAAACCGCTGAAAGCCACTATGAATATTTTATGCGGTTTCCCATATTATAATTGACGGATTCCTTAAGGACAAATGACTATATTATATGAATTTTATAAAATAATGATATAAGTCTCATTGTTTTCAGATATATAGTTTAACTGAAGAAAGGGGCTGCCGCATTAAGAAATTTTTTAAAGAAGAACCCCATCCTTAAATATCATAATTTCTTTATATCCATTTTCCTCATTTCTCGCTTTTTTCCTTCCGGAAGCAATGTCAAGAATCAGCTTCCATAATTCATCGCTGAGTTCTTCTATACTCCTGCCTTCCAGAAGTGTTCCCGCATTGAAATCAAACCAGTGCCTCTTTTTGTCAAATAAACTGGAATTGGACGCCAGTTTTACAGACGGAACAGATGTTCCTAAAGGATTCCCGCGTCCGGTCGTAAAAAGAAGAAGCTGTGCGCCGGATGCTACCAGATTTGTGATCGATACATTGTCGTTTCCCGGTCCATTCATCAGATTCAGCCCCTGCTTCCCGGCTTTCTGTCCATATTTCAACGTATCAGTTACCTGCGCATGTCCGCCTTTCTGAATACATCCCAGTGATTTTTCCTCCAGAGTTGTAATTCCGCCGGCCTTATTGCCCGGAGCCGGATTTTCATAAATCGGCTGTTCATAATTAATATAATACTGTTTAAAAGAATTGATCAGATCTACAACCTTCTCAAATGTCTCTTTGGTATCTGCACGGTTCATCAGAATCGTCTCCGCGCCAAACATCTCCGGAACTTCAGTCAAAATGGCTGTTCCGCCTTCTTTTGCCACACGGTCTGCAATCTGTCCGCACAATGGATTGGCTGTAACCCCGGACAGGGCATCGGAACCGCCGCACTTAAACCCGATCTTCAGCTTTGACGCCGGCACTTCTGTTCGTTTATCCTTTCTGGCTGTTAAAAGCAGCTCCGCGATCAGTTCTACTCCTCTCTCAATTTCATCCGTTTCCTCCTGGGCAACCAGAAACTTGACTCTGTTCTCATCAATATCACCCAGCACCGACCTGAACTCGTTCAAATTATTGTTTTCACATCCCAGACTGACAACCAGCACGCCGCCTGCATTGGGATGCTTAATAATACTTGCCAGAATCTTCTGTGTTGTTTTGTGATCTTCCCCCAACTGTGAACAGCCGGAATTATGCGGATATGCAAAAATTCCGTCACAGCTTTCACTGAATTTTTTTCCTGCGCGTTCCGCGATCATTCTCACAGTATGATTGACGCAGGATACCGTAGGAATGACCCAGATTTCATTGCGGATTCCCACTTCTCCATTATTTCTTATGTAGCCCAGGAACGTATCTTTTACCCGTTCTTTGTCTTCTGTGATTCCTGAGGTGGGCTCATACGTGTATTCCAGCATTCCATCCAGACTGGTCTGCATATTATGAGAATGTACCCATTCCCCCTTTTTCACCGCTTTTGTTGTATGTCCAATCACGTTTCCGTACTTGATCACTTCCGTTTCAGGCTCCATATCCTGAAGCGCTATCTTATGATTGACCGGAATGTCATTTTGTACCTGACAGCTGCTGCCTCCGACTGCGACTTCCATACCCGCTGTCAGTCCGTCGATTGCGATGGCAACATTGTCAAATTCATGTATCTGAATCAGTTGATGTTTATTCATGATTTTTATATGCTCCTTATCATTAATAGAATAATGTTACTAAACCTGTTGTAAGTACCGGAACGAATGTCATAAGACCGAGCACCAGTAAAAGCAGCAGATAAAACGGCACCGCTTCTTTGATAAAAGCTTTCAGTTTACATTTGGTAATTCCGCAGGTCACAAACATCAGCGTTCCCATAGGCGGAGAGATCGATCCGATGGAAATGTTGAAAATGAAAATCATACCGAACTGTATCGGATCTATGCCGTAGGAAGCAGCAATGGGCGCAAGCAGCGGTCCGAGTATGATATTAATTGCATTTCCCTCTACAAACATGCCTACAAGAATTAAGAATACATTGATGATAATCAGAAACAGATATTTATTGGAAATATGCGCTAACATAAAACCTGTCAGTGTCTGCGGAATCTGCTCTTTTGTAAAGATCCAGGACAGTGCGGAAGCCGCACCCACAATCAGCATAATGGACCCGGTTGTCAGAACTGTTTCTTTGATTCCGTCAAAAAAGTTTTTCAGCGTCAGTTCTTTATAACAAATTCCCAGCAGCAGAGAATAAATAATTGCGACTGCACCTGCCTCTGTAGGCGTAAAGATTCCGATACGGATTCCGCCGATAATAATAATCGGCAGACAAAGCGGTAAAAATGCTCCCTTTAAGGACTGAAACAGCTCTTTTCCTGATACTCGTTCTGTACGAAGCGGTTCATACCCCCTTTTCCTGGATACAAACCTGACCAGTACCATCAGCGCAATGCACAACAGCGCTCCTATGCCAATGCCTGATATAAACAGTTTTCCCACAGAAATATTGGTAACCGACGCATAAATGATCATGCCGATTCCCGGAGGAATCAAAGGAGTAATCATGGCAGATGTGGCTGTAACCACAGAAGAAAATTCTTTTGAAAATCCTTTTTTCTCCATTTCCGGCACCAGCATTTTTGCTTCCATGGCAGCATCTGCCAGATTGGAACCGGACAATCCTCCCATCAGTGTAGAAAGCAGGACATTCACCTGTGCAAGACCTCCGGTCATACGCCCGGTAATCACACTGCAGAAATCCATAATTCGACTTGTAACGCCGGAATAATTCATATAGACGCCTGCTGCCACAAAAAACGGCACGGCCAGAAGGGGAATACTCTCTGTTCCTGCCACCACACGCTGCGCAATAATCAGCGTCGCCACATTAGGATTCATTGCAAAATAAGTAACGCAGCCGGCCAGGATGGAAATAAACACCGGAACCTTTAAAAACAGACACAACAAAAGAACAATCAATGTCAGTAAAACTACATTCATCCTATTCCTCTCCTTTCTGTTCCGGATGGAACATTTTCATTACAAAATACATGGTGTTGCTGACGATCATCAAAGCACATCCGGCCGGAATTGCAATATACACATATTGGCTTGGAATATGCAGAATATTCGTTACTCTGTTGGTACGGATAAACTGGTTGACCAATGCCGCTCCGTTGAGCATGAGAAAAACAATCACACCTGTTGTCACTGCAAAAATCAAAATATCGAATATCTTCTGTACTTTTTCCGGAAAAAGATCCACAATCATATCAATCGCGATATGTCCTCCGCTTCGAAATGCCGCCGATGCTCCAAAATAAATGGTCCACGTAATCATCATCAGCTGAATCTCTTCCTCCCATATAATCGGATTATTTAAAAAATAACGAAAAATTACACCTGCGAACGTTACCAGAACCAGTACGATCAGGCTCAGCCCAGCGATCAGATAATCCAGATCCAGGAGCCTGATAAACATTTTTTTCATTTTCATTCTTACCACCTGTCTTTCAGAGTGATCAGGGACAAATGCCATATGCACTGTTCCTGATCACCATCTTCTATAATGACTTTACTGAATAATGGATTTCACAGTGTCAACCAGTCCCTCAGACCACATTGCCTGAATCTCCGGATCAGAATAAAAGCTCTCTGCCGCCGCCTTGAAGTCTTCTGTGCTCACTTCATTTACGGTAACCCCTGCATCTTTCATCTTTTGCAGACATTCTTCATCGGCTTTCTGGGCCAGTTCATTCTGATATTCGCCTGCCGCTTCACAGGATTCCATCAACCAGCCCTGCTGCTCTTCTGTCAGAGAATTGAAAACATCCGCACTGATACAGATGGAGGATAAATCTCTGATATGGCCGTCCAACATAAGATTTTTGGCCACTTCGTAGTATGCTCCGCTGTATAATACTGAGATCGGATTTTCCAGTCCGTCAATCGTTCCCTGCTGCAGCGAAGTATAGACATCTGACAGAGCCATGGGAGTTGGTGTGGCGCCCAGACATTCAAATCCTTTTACATGAATCGTTGTGTTCTGTGTCCGAATCTTCATACCCTGAATATCTGCAGGAGATGTAACCGGATTGACCGTCTCTGTATGGCGCACTCCATATCTCCAGTTGCTGGCGATAATCTTAATTCCGGCATTCTCCAACTGACCCATCTGTTCCCCGTACCAGTCGCTGGCTACCAG
This sequence comes from Petralouisia sp., assembly GCF_056822245.1. Lineage (NCBI taxonomy): Bacteria > Bacillati > Bacillota > Clostridia > Lachnospirales > Lachnospiraceae > Petralouisia > Petralouisia sp. The sequence goes on from NZ_JBQIOP010000017.1 coordinate 79,353, forward strand.
CTTATCCAGCTGTTCCCAGGATTCAAATAAATATGGTGCGTTCATAATGCCCAGATCTGCCGCTCCGCGGTCTGCATAAAACGGTCCGTTTCCAATACATGCTACTGTATCTCCGGCAAGTAATTGATCCATAAGATCGGACTTATTTCCCAACTGGCCGGAAGGATATACGTTCAACTTCATGGTGCCCCCACTTAATTCATCCAGCTTCTCTGCCCAGAACAGCGCCGCCTCCTGAACCGGATCACCCGGATTATTGTCATGTCCAAAGGAAATTTCAACCACTGCCGCTCCACTTTCCGGTACAGTCTCTTCCTCTGCTGTTTCCCCCGTCGTCTCTGGATTTTCTGCAGGAGCAGAGCCAGTCGAACCGCCACAGGCGGTAACTGCCACCGCACAGACCATTGCCAATATTGCTGCCAGACTTTTCTTTTTCATTTTTCTTCTCCTTTTAATTTAAATATTTTATATATACATCTTATATATCAGATGTAGTTTTTTTAATGATCGTACGTATCAGGAAGATAACTTCTTCCTGACAGACGACCTTTGTACATTTACCTTCTAAATTGATATGTAAAATTGCGCTAACCCTTATTATATTTAAATGCGTCCTGCTGAGAACTAATAATATGATTTCTTGTGGCTTCTTCTACCTGATCCGGGTCCCTTCTGAGAAATGCATCCACAATCGCAATATGTTCCTGAATGGAACATCCCATGTCTTCATTACAGCTTGAAGTACGGATACGGATTCTCTGACTGTGATCATTTACAATATTCAGTGCATCCTTTAGAAACTGATTCTTACAGTAGCTTAAAATTTTCGTATGCAGCTCATAATCCAGAGCCATATAATAATGACGATAATCCATCTCTGCCAGTTCAAAAGGGCTGTCCTCCAAACTATTTTTCATCTGACGAAGCCATTCTTCCGGCACTTCATGACAAACTTCTTTTGACAAATACGGCTCATTCAGAAGTCTGGCCTGATATACAGAATAAATCATCTCCACATTAATAGGAGATACTATCGTTCCCTTTCGTGCATAAATATAAACAAATCCTTCTTTGTTCAGTCTCTGCACCGCTTCCCGGATTGGCGTCCGACTGATATTCAATTCTTCCTGAAAACGTTCTTCCACAATATCGCTTAGAGGCGCCAGTTCACCTTGTATAATCTTGTTTTTAATCTCTCTGTATGCATAATCCGACTTACTATTCATCTGTTTTTCCCCTTAAATAAATTATATAACTGATATATCTGTTATCATAATAGTAACACATCCAACGAATAAAAACAAGTTTTTCCAATTTTAGCAGTTCATGGATTCCATTCTCTTCCTGATTTTTGTACATGCTTCATAAAAAATTCCCATATCTACGGAATAAGACAAATATCTGACTCCAGCATCACTCCACATTTTCAATGTCTCCAGACTGTCGGTAAAAGTCCCCACCAGAATATTTTTTTCTCTGGCCTTATCAACAATTTTTTTCATCTGCTGTACTACCAGAGGATGTGTCGTCTGCCCCGGCACCTCAAGGCTCTGGGACAAATCATATGGTCCTATAAACATGATATCTATCCCCTCCACTTCCATGATTTCATCCAGATTCCGGATCGCCTCCTGCCCTTCCAGCTGAACAATAACCAGAGCCTGATTAGCCGCAGAAAAATAATCTGTCCTATCCATTGCCGAATAATGTGCCGCTCTCACAAACCTGCATACGCCTCTCTCTCCCTGCGGATAAAACCTGGCCTCCCGCACGGCCGCTGCCGCTTCGCCTGCACTTGATACCTGCGGAACCTGAACGGCCGCTGCCCCCACATCCAGAGCTCTGGAAATCTCTTCATAACTGTTAACGCGAACCACCGGCAACAGTCCGGATACCTGCGCTGCACGAATGTTATTCTGCAGATGTTCCACACTAATTGGGCCATGTTCCATATCCAAAATTGCAAAATCCATACCGGCATAACCCGCTGATTCTACAAAACCCGGATCACAGGTTTTCATAAATGGTCCCAATACCCATCCATCTGCCAATTTTTCCCGAAAATCTTTGATTAATTCCAAATTCATTTTCCTTCTCCTCTATAAATATATTTTAAATATTTATCTGATATATTAGTTGTAACATATTATCCCATAAAATACAAGACCTTTTTCACAATAAATCAAAAAATAAACGCTTAAATCTCTTTGATAAAGCGCTATGTCCAAACAGCTTTATATATTGCCTTTCATTACACAGGAACCATCCCGGAGGTTCCGTAGACCGCAGCCTCCGGGATACATCATATGGCTTTTATTGATTTATATCTTGAAATATCAAGTGTAAACCAAGGTGGCTCTTGCATATCCTACGATTGTGACGACCGAATCTGCTCCGTTTGATGTTCCAAAAAATACCAGCATCAACCTTGTGTTCGCTTCCACCAGTCTGTTCGTCCTGATCTCGCCTCTCAGTAAAGTTCCAGCGGGCGTTGCATCAGTAATGGAAGGTGTTAGAGTAATCAACGTTTCTTCAATAGCTGAAAATATATCGCTATCCTCCTTGGCCTCGTAAAATTGTGCGCTTATCGTCATTTCAGGGTTAGTCTGAGCATACAAGTCATAGGTGGTGAAAAAAACAATCAAGCGATTAATTTCAATTTCAAAAGGAACTGAAAAGCAAAAACTGCTGGCATATCCGCCTATATCTGCCACATTCATCGTAGAGGTTAACGACGAGGAGCCCTGTCCGCTGGCACTAAAACCGACAAAAGCCGGCACACCTGAGATGCCATCCGTAATCGTTGTCATCGTAACAGGATTTACTGAATTAAAGAGGAACACTTTTTCTTCTGATGCTATACCTGCAGGGCCAGTTGGGCCGGTTGGGCCGGTCGCCCCAGTGGCTCCGGTTGCTCCATCTGCTCCGGTTGGACCTGTCGCCCCGGTAGCTCCATCTGCTCCGGTCGGGCCGGTCGCTCCGGTTGCCCCGATTGGACCTTCATCCCCCTGACACCCTTTAGGCCCTTGAGCTCCAACTGGACCAACTTCACCTTGAATGCCCTGAGGACCGGTTACACCCTGCGGCCCCATGGCTCCGATTGGACCGGTGGGACCTGTAGGACCTGGCATTCCTCTTTGACCCTGGGGACCAACATCTCCCTGGGGGCCGGCAGGACCCGCAGGGCCAATTGGACCGACAGGACCCGCAGGACCTATGTCTCCTTTGGGACCTTCACAGCCGGGGTCTCCTTTGGGACCTATTTCTCCACGAACCCCCTGAATACCCTGAATACCCTGTGGGCCTGCGTAGCCTCTCGGTCCGTCGCAGCCTCTCGGTCCTGTATTTCCGGTGGGTCCCACCGGTCCTGTATTTCCTCTGGGCCCCCTTGCACCTGGAACGCCTGGAATACCCTGTGGGCCAATCGGACCTGGTTCTCCCCGATCGCCTTTAGGACCGGGGCAACCCATATCCCCTTTAATACCTTGAGGACCTGCCGGTCCCTGATCGCCTTTAGGTCCCATAGGACCGCGGAGACTGCACGAGGGCTGTTCCTGATTCTGATTACAGTAACATGAATTATTTTGATTCATAAAAACACTTCCTTTTTAGAAAATATAATGAAAAATACCTTTTTCACTATATACATTATGCATTGCCCAAAAATTTGCCATATTTTGTCAAAACGTAAAAAATTATAGTGTATTGAAATACCATAAATTCCATAAGAATCCCTTATGGTTTATTCCATTAAAAAAGCCACAGCATTATACTGTGGCTAAAAAATGACAACAAAACCTGAGATCTATTGTGCCTCTTTTGATGCTTGACATTTATGTAAAGAAAACCCGCAAACACTGATGTTTACGGGTTTTTTCTAACTCCCCGAGTTGGGCTCGAACCAACAACCCCGCGGTTAACAGCCGCGTGCTCTACCATTGAGCTATCGAGGATTATATGATGTTTTCATATACCTTCAAAAATCCATACAGCCAGACAATCCATCCACCTTCTTCTTCCTGGTCAAGCCCTCGACCGATTAGTGACAGTCAGCTCCATCCATC